>CAYGGS010000043.1:0-7687 GCA_964349545.1 uncultured Gammaproteobacteria bacterium | reverse complement strand
TCGCCGACGAACGTGAGCAAAGAGGTGTTCACGAAGGTGAAGACGCAAGAGAGCAGCGGCGTCCTTATCACCCCCATCGCCGGTGAGGACGGGACCGTCGAGAACACGCCCGAGGCGAAGATCTCCGCCGCTATCACGACGATCGGCGAGTCCGAGAAGCTCCTGAGCTACCTTATCGGCATCATGCTGCTCGTCGGCACGCTCGTCATCACGAAGGAGCTCGGCGTCGCCGGCGGCCAGATGGCCGGGCAGTGGGCCGACAAGATCAAGGGTTTCGCGACGAAGGCCGCGGTCCTCGGCGGGGCAGCGGTGACCGGCGCGGGGCTGGCAGGGACGCAGTGGGGCGGTATTGCCGGAATGGGGGCAGCCGTCGGCGGAAAAAGAAGCATACAACTCGCCGGAACCGGCCTGAAGAAGGGTGCGGGATTCCTCGGGAGGAAGGCGGACGAGTTGAGCATTCGTGCACAGACCGGCCAAGGTAACTTCGGAAAGTTCATGCAGCGGTTCGTTCCGAAGGGCGTTCGGGAACACCCGATATCGTTCCGACCGTCGATGATCAAGAAGGGGTATCAGGACTACCGCCGCCGTCGCGAGGAAGGCATCTACGGCAAGGTCGCGACCGGCGGAATGGTCGATGCGATGAACTACATCATGAGCCGCGGCAAGGACAAGACGGATTTTGCCTATCAAGCAGAAATGCAGGAGGTCAAGAAGAAGAAGAGCGAGCGGAGCGCGGGCGGCACGAGAAAGGAGCGGTTGCTGTCCGACCTCAAGACGTTCCTTGATTTTACACGGGATGCGGACGGCAGGGTGACCAACGCGCAGATCAAGGCAGGAAAGGAAGGCGACGTCGAAGCGATCATGCAGCTCCTCATGCCGAACCACGACATCAACGAGCTCGTGAAGGATCAGGACATCCGATCGTTCCTTGAACATCAGCTTCCCGACGACGAAGACAAATCAAAGGCAGGGGAGGTCAACGTCGAGAACATGCAACGTCTTCTCGAGGGATTGTTCGGGGATAAGGCAGGCCGCGTCGCCATGGACCTCGGTGAGCTTGGATTATCGAATATGGATCCGTGGCTGTACGCGATGACGAAGATGAATGCGCTTGGTAAACCCCAGCTTTTGACGGCTAAAGCGATGGCCGCCGAAGAAGGTAAAGATTACCGCAACGATTTAATGCGGTGGAACGCTAAAGACCATGGTGATACGACCGATAAGGACGGCAAAAAGGTCCATTTCGATACCTGGGAGGAATATGCGGACCACGAGGAGAAGATGGGTCGGGGCGACAAATTGAAGGGTGACAAGGATACTAAAGGTTTCCGTGACATCTATGATGAAAAAGCCGCCGAGGAACAGGGAGCGGTCCTCGCCGCATTCAACGCGAAACGTGAGAACCGACAGATCGCGGTCAGATTGCGGCGTCAGGACCTCGTCACTGAAAAGGGCATGGGGCGCGGCGATATGACCTTCTCACGCGGATTCCACACGATGGGTCAGACGCTCCTCCGCGACGTGCTCTCGAACATGTCCGACTACGGATATGCGACGGGCGAGACGAAGCAGATGCTGCAGTCGCGCGTCGATGTCATCAAGGCGCTCGCCGATACCGGCGTGGACGATTCCACCGATGAGGGAAAGGAGAAAAAAGCCGCGGCGATCGAACGATACAAACAGCTCACCGGCGGCCAGGCACCGACCGTGAAGATCAACGAGGAACAGCGCGCAGGTATGTATCGGCTCGCCTCCTTCATTCTTGGAAAGGATGCAAAGGGATATTCCGATATGGCCGCAAATAAGACGAACGATGAGATGAGCGGAGCATTAGACCAGATGATCGGACAATATCACGGCGGCGCCGTGAAAGACGGCCCGGATAAGGGGATCAGTAAGTTCGCAAAATATGAGCTTGCCTATAACAGGAAAGTCGAAGAAAATCGTGGATTCTTCGACGATCCTAAGAATTCCGAAAAGCAACACGAGGAGAAGATCGCCACACTTCGCACCGAAGCTGCGAAGGAAGCTGGATATGGTGACGGCGTCCCACCGAAGATCGGTCCGCCGGTCAACTTGAAGGAAAAAAGTACCCCTGCAGATCAAGCCGAAGGAAACAAGCCGAGGCGGACCGAACGGACCGCCCCTGAATCAAGGCCCGAGCCGACCGGGGAAGGCAGGGACGCTCATGAAGACATGCCTGAAATGGGCGATGCAGGTGCCGTTCCTCCCTCAATGCGTGGGACAAGGCCAACAGGAGATGTCGGCGCTCTGCATACCCAGATGGAAGGCCTTGTGTCCGCGTTCGAGGCGAATTCGATGCAGCTGATCAGTGCGTTACGTGAAACGTCGACAGAATCATCGCGACAGATCGTGGAAAGCATCAGGCAGATCAAGTCGTCGAACCCGTCGCGTGGCGCTGAATTGCAGGGCCAGTTCGATAAACTGCAGCGTGAGCCGGATAAGTTAACCGAAAATGAAACAGAGCGGTTACTGAAGGGTATCAGGGATGAACTGAAACTGATCAAAGACAGCGCGAAACCATCGACATCCACGGCTGATGATGAGCAAGATCCGAGTAAAGATTGACGGGACGTATGATCGAGACTGAACAACTGACAACACTTGATCTGACGGAGCGTCAGTCGCTCGCCGAAGTGGCCGCGACGGTCGCTGAGCTCGTGCAGTTCCAGCTGCGGCGTGAATCGTTCGAGTTCCTGCGCGCGCTCGAGCAGGCGCTGCAGCAGGTGGAACGTACCGAACTCGGACCGTTGTCGTTCGAATATGACCAGTTGCTGACGAAACTTCGGCTGACAGCCTTCGCCGATCTGGCCGAGGAGGAGGCTGTGGCGGTGCTCGCGGCGCATGTGGTCGACATCTTCTCAACGACGCTCGACCTGCATGACCGCCTCCAGCAGCGCCTGGTCGATCTGGTGCTGTATGAAGACCGCGACGCGTTCAAGAAGAAGGTCCGTGATGCCTTCATACGGAATCCGCAGCCGCTCACTGGAAAGACGCTCGAGCTTGGCGAGGAGCGACGGCCCGTGAGCCCCACGGTCGCGAACTGGATGCGCGTGTACACGTTCTCGGTCGGTTCGGGGATCGCAGACCCGCTTCAATTGTCTCAGTTCTATTCTCGGGAACCGAACATCATGAAGTTGTCGCTCGATGAACGGAAGCGCGTCAGGACCATCTTCGGTATCTATGAGCGCTTCAAGTATCCTTCCGACGTGGTCGAAGGGCTCGACGGTGCGGTGACCATCATGAAGGATGGGAAGACCTACTTCGTGAGCGATGGCGAGGTCACGCTCGTGAAAGGCGTCGTTTCTGACAAGGAAGCACCTCGGGTCATGACCCGCATCCCCTCGATCCGCCAGACGAAGGTGCAGAAGGCGCCGGTCACCGCGAAGACGATCTCGGACCGTGTGCACGACCTCAATGCCGCGCGCGCAGCGGACGATAGAAAACGTTACGAGACCGAAGAGAGGCTCGTCGAGGCCGTCGGCTCGGACGTCGGCAAGCTCGTCGAGGTGCTGAAGACCTCGCTTTCGACGAAGGACAATGACACCGTGAAGGCGTGCGTGTTCGTGTTCGCACGGCTCGGACTCATGCATGCGCCGCTCGGGAGCAAAGGAGTGAGCGACCTGTTCGCCGAGGAGTTCCTGCATCCGCTTGCCGATCATGCCGCAGTCCCGTTCGAGAAGGTGCGCGCGGCGCTCGAGGCGAAGAAGGACGACCGGCAGTTCATCGGTGCGTTCCTGCAGTGGATGCTGCACCGCTCGGTGGCGAACGACGAGGCGGAATCGGCGCGGCTCGGCAATGTGGTCGAGAACACCATCGTGTCGCTTGGTAGCCCGGAGTACACGGGGCTGACCTACTTCGATACCGGTACGAACTGTTTCCGTTGGACGCCGCTTACCGTGAAGCAGGACGGGACCGTGGCAGAGGCGGCATAGGCGCCGCATGAAGATCCGCGTTCCGCGACCATCGAATTCGCCCGTCGCCATCCGTCGCTGCGGGTACGCGCAGTTCCGCGATCCCCGGAGCGGAGATTTCAGCTATACACGCCGGCTCGGTACGGGCTTTTATCCGCGGTTCCACCTCTACGTCGAGGAGCGTGATGACGTCATCATGCTGAACCTGCACCTTGACCAGAAGCAGCCATCGTATGGCGCCGGTCATATGCACAGCGGCGAGTACGACGGGCCGGCCGTCGAGAACGAGGCAGCACGCATCGTTTCCACGCTTAAGAAAATAGCCGAAAAACCTGAATAATCAGCGGAATCGTGGACGTTTTCACAAATGCCGATTTATGGTATAATCAAACCACGATCGTACCCTGTTCGAGCATGAAAAATACCCGAAAAACCAAATGATCGACCTTGCTGAGATCGAACGGCTGGAATTCACCTCGAGCGACGCGCTTTCGAGGCTTGATTCGCTGTTGGGCGAGGTGGCGGGGTACGCGGAAACGCGTACGGCGTTCGAGGTCGTGCGGATCCTTGAGGAAAAATTGAAGACGAACCCAGCGCTCGCGCCGTCGATCGATCCCTACATCGTCAAGTTCGGCACGCTCGCGCTGCCGCTCCTTCCCGAGAAGCACGTGTCGGTCATCATGCAGCACATGACCGGCGTGCTCAGTGACGAGCGCATTAGTCTGTACGAACGCCTCCGCGCACGGCTTATGGTGCTCCCGGAATCGCAGCGCTCCGCGTTCGTCGGTGCGCTCCTGGTTACCATGCGCTCGTCGACGGAGCCGTTCGGTTCCGTCCCGGTACAAATCGCGGGGAACTACGTACAACCGACGGTCGGGGCGTGGGTCGCCGCGATCGAGTCGCAGGGCATGAAGGACCCCGACGCGCTCCTCGCGCTGCCGGAGCTCAAGGCGCTCGATGAGGCGCTGCACCATGCCGTCCGCCACCTCGCGCATATCGTCGTGCTGCTGGCCGATCCGAGGTCCTCGTCACCAACGATCGCCGACCGTCCGCTGAAGCAGGCACCACCTGCTTCGCCGTCACCGCCCGTGAACCTTCCCGTTGCGCCCGTCGCTCGACCGGCGCCGATGCCGGTTACGCCCGCGCCGCCCGTTCCGAAACCGATGCCTATGAGCATGCCCATGCCGCCGTCACCACCGATGGCCGTTCCGATGGGCTCACCGGCCCCTGTCATACCTCCAGCGCCGGCATCTTTCCGACCGTCAATGCCTGCACCAGCGACGCCGCAACAGGCCGCGCCTGTTCCGATGAAACCGCCGGTACCGGTCGCGCCTCCTTCGCAGCTTCCGCCTGCGCCGCCGATGACCGATCGCGGACCGACGGTCGCGGCGGTAGTGGAAAAGCTCAAGCAGACGCAGCTCGACCGTATCGTCGCGCCGCCGACCGTCGCGCACCTGACGTCCGAGGACCATGCGGAGATCCAGAAGCACGCCGACAACCTGACCTCCATCGACGCAGGTCCGAACGTCCATGATACCGTGAGCGACACCGTCGGGACGATCGGGAAGGAGTTCGGCGTGGCGTTCCCCGATGAGCATCTGGCAAAACGTTTTTCGAGCATCGTGACGGCTCAGTTGAAGGACATCCGGAACCCGTCCGATACGCTCGACCTCCTCACGCGCGGCGTCAAGGTCGGCGGTCTCGGCCTCGATCCGGAACTGGCCGAGAAGATCGTCATGAAGGCCGGCGATGAGGCGTCGAAGTTCACGACCGAGGCGGGCGTCAAAACGCTGATCGAGCAGCAGAAAACGGTAGCGGTCCTTCCGAAACCGCCGAAGGTCCCTGCCGAGCTGAGGCCGACAGCGCCGCCTCCGCCACAGCCCCCGCCAGCGCCCGTGAAACCGGTCGTCCAGGCGGCGTCACCGGCGATGCAGCGACCCGCCGCAGTGAACGTACCGGTCCAAGTGGTACGTCCGATCCCGACCGCGGCACCGTCGATGCCGACCGCCTCGTTCCGACCTGCGGCGACCGATCGACCCACCATTGCGGACATCAAGGGTTCGTCGCGGCTCGTCGGTCCGGTCGAGGAGCTTCGCGCGATGACGCTCACCGATTACCGTCGGCTCGCGCCGGACCCGCTGGGGTGCATCCGGCGTCTGTACGAAAAGATCCAGCAGCTCGGCAAGGAATCGTTCTCGCGGCGCGCCGAGGGGATCAAGGCGTGGCGCGGATCCGAGACCTACCGCCTCTACGTCGCGATGGGACAGGACAGTCTGCTCTCGGCGAAGACGATCCCCGCCCTGATCGCGGAGCGGCAGGGCTCGGGACAGCCGGCGCTCACCGAGCAGGAATACTCGTACATCTCGGACCTCAACCGTAAGCTCCGCTCCTGACCATGCAATTCACCGTCCCTCAGTTCATCGACGTCGAGGACAAGATATTCGGCCCGATCTCGGTCCGCCAGTTCCTCACGTTCCTCGTCGGTGCGTTCTGCATCTTCGCGAACTACCAGATCGTGTACAAGGTCATGCTCCCCAACTTCTGGATCTTCGCGATCAGCTCGCTGTTCATCTTCGCGCTCTCGGGCACGTTCGCGTTCCTCAAGGTGAACGGCAGGCCGTTCCACTACTTCCTCCTGAACCTTCTCGTGACGATGCAGAAACCGAGGCTGCGCGTGTGGAACAAACAGCTGCAGAACGCCGATCTCCTTCCGCCCGAGGAGGTGATCGAGATCATCGAGGCGATCCCGGTCAAGAAACCCCTCACGATGAGCAAGCTCACCGAGATCTCGCTCATCGTCGATACGGGCGGCGTGTACCAGGAGGACGTCCGCGAGGAGCCGGAGAAGCCCGCCGGTGCGGACACCGCCGGCAACGTGAAGGACATCTTTTCTTAATCAATCCCCGTTATGGCGAAAACGAAGATCGTCAGGCAGAAACCGAGCGAGAAGATCGCGCACCACGCGGTGTCGACGCAGCGGTTCCTCGATATCCTCGAGATAAAGGACGATGTGGTCGTGCTGAAGGACGGGTCGGTCCGCGCCGTCGTCCTGGTGTCCTCGATCAACTTCGACCTCAAGTCGGAGGAGGAGCAGAACGCGGTCATCTCGAGCTACGTCCAGTTCCTCAACTCGATCGACTTCTCGGTCCAGATCGTCATCCAGTCGCGCAAGCTGAACATCGACCGGTACCTCGAGAAGCTGAAAGGGCTCGAGAAGCAGCAGACGAACGAGCTGCTCCGTGCCCAGACGATCGAGTACCGGCAGTACATCCAGGAGCTCGTCGAGATCGCCGACATCATGACGAAGCGGTTCTACGCCGTGGTCCCGTATTCCGGTACCGCCGGCGGGACGAAGAAGTTCATCCCGCGGCTCGTCGACGCGTTCTCGCCGACGAACGTCATCCATCTGAAGCAGAAGAAGTTCGAGGAGTTCCGCGCCGAGGTGATGAAGCGCGTCGAGTTCGTCATGGACGGCCTCGGGTCCGCCGGCCTGAAGTCGGCCGTCCTCGATACGCAGAGCCTCATCGAGCTCTACTACAACACCTACAACCCCGAGACATCGAGCCAGGAGCACATGGTCGAGGTCGGAAAGCTCCAGGTGGAATGAGACAACAGGTGACCTGTGACTATTGACGATTGACAGAGCAGGACAGAACCTGCCGAAGTCAAACGTCAAAGGTCGAACGTAAAATGTAAATAATCAACTATGCCAGACATCAACCTTTCGAAGCTCCGCCAAGGCGAATCGCTTC
>CAYGGS010000042.1:0-7804 GCA_964349545.1 uncultured Gammaproteobacteria bacterium | reverse complement strand
CCGTAGGTCGCGGTGATGCCGCCGTGCTGCTTCTTACCCTTCATGATGACGTCGGGGTCCATGCCCTTCTTCCGAAGATCGAGGATGCCGCCCTTGGAATCCGAAACGGCTACGACGCGATAACCGGCTTCATGCATCAGCTGGGCGATGAAGTAGCCGACGTTCCCAAATCCCTGTATCGCGACCGTTGTCTGCGACGGTTTCTTCTTCATTTTCACCATGAGCTGGTTCAGGATGAACAGCCCACCGAGCCCGGTCGAGGATTCGCGGCCGATCGCACCGCCGATCGCGAGCGGTTTGCCCGTGAACGCGCCGGGCTGCCATTTCCCGGTGAGCGTGCCGTACTCGTCGACCATCCACGCCATGATCTGCGGCGTCGTGTAGACGTCGGGTGCGGGAACGTCCACCTCCGGACCAAGGTACTTGTAGAGCGCCTTCACCCAGCCGCGTGACAGCGCCTCGAGCTCGCGCGGCGATAATCTTTTCGGATCGACCGTGACGCCGCCCTTGCCGCCGCCGAACGGGATGCCGACCGTCGCGCACTTGATCGCCATCCAGAACGCGAGCGCCTTCACCTCGGCGAGGTTCGTCTTCGGATGGAACCGGATGCCGCCCTTGTAGGGCCCTCGCGCGTCGTTGTACTGGACGCGGTAGCCCTCGAACACCTTCGTCGAGCCGTCGTCCATACGGACCGGGATGCCCACCTCGAGGATGCGCTGCGGCCGCTTCAGGATCTCGTACACGTGCGCGGTCATGTTCCCCATCTTCACGGCATGCCCGAGCTGCTGCAGTGCGTGGTGGAACGGGTTCTGGTTTGCCATAGGTTGGTACGTTATTTCGGGAGATGCTTATCGATCTCCTTCGTCAGCTGCTGCTTCTGGTGCATGCCGATACCCTGCCAGACGACCTTGCCGTGCATGAAGAGCATCAGCGTCGGGATCGACAGGATACCGAACTTCTGCGGCGTGACCGGGTTCCCATCGACCTCGATGGCACCGATCTTCGCCTTGCCTTCATACTCCTTCGCGAGCTCCTCGATCACCGGCTTCTGCACCTTGCAGGGGCCGCACCACGTCGCCCAAAAATCGACCAGGACCGGCAGAGCGGTCTCCTTCATGACTTCCTCCTCGAAATTTGCGTCGGTCAGTGTCAGTTCGGCCATACGATACGGTCTCCTTGTTATCTCCCCCTCTCCTCTCCGAGGAGAGGGCGTCACGAAGTGACGGATGAGGAGCGTATTTCTAAGTACGTTCTATGAAATTGCGGGTGAGCGCGAGGATCGCGCTTGGATCGACGCATTTCTTCCTCGTCATCTTCGCGAGCTCCTCGTTCAGGAGGATAGCGGCGACGCTTGCCAGTCCCGAACGGACCGCTTCGATCTGCGCGAGCACTTCGGCGCAGGGACGCTTTCGGAGCACCATGCGGTCGATCGCCTCGAGCTGCCCCGAGAGCTTATGGATGCGGGCCGCGACCGTGCGGGACGACCGCTGTTGCTTCATAGGAATGGCCATATATACCCCCTGGGGGTATAGTAGGGACTCCACCGGGCACTGTCAAGCGGGGGAACCGCCGCACCTGCATGACTTGAGTATTTCCAGTGTTTTTGATAGCATGACGGGGCTTTCGAGTGCCACGTATTCACGGCCACGTAGCCAAGTCCCCGCCATGCGGCGGGGTAAAGTCCAGGCAGAGGTCTGTCCCGCCCTCGACGGGCGGGATCCCGCGAATCATTTCGACGGTTACGAAAAGGAGCGGGACAAAACCGAATCAAGTTCACTTACATATATGGCCAGGTAGCCAAGTGGTAAGGCGAGGGTCTGCAAAACCCTTATTCAGGGGTTCGATTCCCCTCCTGGCCTCCAAGCTTGGTACAAATGGGGCGGTTCGATTCCGCCCGTGCCTGCACGCCGAAGTGCGTTACGGCACGCAGGCGTGGCCTCCAGAAAAACAACTACAAGCGGGCGTAGTTCAGTGGTAGAATGCTTCCTTGCCAAGGAAGAGGTCGCCGGTTCGAGTCCGGTCGCCCGCTCCAGAAATATCAAAGCGCCCCCTTTCGGGGGCGCTTGTTGCTGCATCGTTAGATAACTTCGATCTTTACACTACGTACGCCCCACTCGAGGGCATCGTGCCGGTTTGTCATCCAGATGTCGATCCGGTTGCCGCCCCGGCCCATGCGGTCGAGGACGGTGAACACCTTGTCGCCGAAGTAGTCGGGGATGCGGATCCTCGTACCGAAGGCGAAGCCGTTGGCCGCGATGACGCCGTCGGCGGTCTTCGCACCCGACGCCGTGGTGAACGGGTCGCTATCGCACTCGGCCACCGTCGAGGTATAGGCCGTCGCAGTGACACGGAGCGTCCGTTTCGCCGGCACCGACGGGATCACCGGCAGCATCGGAGCAGGGCCGCTCCTGGCGACGACCTGCTCGGAAGCCACCGCGGCCTGCACGACGCCATCGTCAGGCGTCGTCGCAATTGCGGCGACAGGATGCGGAACCATGAAGTTGACAAGGGACAGTAACGAGAGCGAGACGTACAGTTTATGTTTGTTGCGGCGGAAAAATCGTCGCAATCGGATCATGTGGTGCTCGTTAATGGTCTGTTCCTGCGGCGGGTTCCTGACCCGATTGCCGCAGATTCCAAAAAACATACGGATGACGCATGTCTTGAGGAATCGCGACCTTATCAGAATACGGCTGACATTGTCAACCCTTGCCGACCGATGATGTATTGATTATCGGCTAATATTAGCCAAAATTACAGCACCCGATACAAAGACAGTTTGCCGTAGTTGGATATCCGCGATAATTTCGTGGAAATTTCACTGGAAAACTGCCGTTGCGTCTCTGCGATGATGAACGCACCGGTTTTTTCGGCGACGACCGCATACAATGCGGCTTGATTTTCGCGTAATGCGGTCACCTGGCGTGCGTGATCCGGTCCTTCCCAGTAGATGGCCGACAACGGGCTCGTGATGTAGCCGATGTCGAAGATGTAGACCGCGGCGTGCGCATCACGGGCGGCGATCTCGTTCCGGAACACACGGAACGGGTTCTCGTCCGTCATCCGAAGGTTCCGCGAGAACACGACGAGGCTCATGAGCGCCATGTGCAGGAGCAGTGCTGCGGCGACCGCGGTCAGCGCCTTCCTGCCGAGGTCAGGCGACCGGCGATAGGCGAGCGCCAGTGCCACTGCAACTACGACAATGACCGCGGCGACGGCGATGTACGGCGACACTACGGCGAGGCTCAAGATCTTGCTCAAGCCGGTCCGGTACTGCATGAACGAATCAACCAAATACCCGATTACGCTCAACCCAATGAGCCAGCGAAGCAACCGCGGGAACGATGTGAACGGTGTCGTCACGAACCTGCCGACGAGCAGGGCGAACGCCGGGAATGCCGGCGCGACGTACCACGGAAGCTTCGTCGCGGCGAGCGAGAACAGGACGACCGTACCGACGCCCCACGTCAGCAGGAACGTCTCGGGGAACGTCGTCTCGTCGCGTCGCCCAGCACCATACGGTGCTGGGCGTCGTTTGATCTTCGTCACGGCATACGCGGCCGCAGGAACGACGAGCCATGCCCACGGGAACATCGCCTGGCCCACGCCCTTCAGGTACCAGAACGGCCCGTGCTGCTGCGGCGTGATGTGCAGCCGCGTCTCGACACGCTGCAGGATGTGGAAGCCGACGTACTCGTCCCAGAACAGCTTGCCGTGCTTTGTGAACTCGTACGCGTGCCACGGCACGACCACGGCGAGGAACAGGCCGGCGGCGGTCAGTACGTGCTTCCATCGGTACGGCCAGCGGCGATGGATCGCGAGGGCCAGCAGGAATCCGATCGGCACGACGCCCGAAGCGACCGACTTCGTCATGAACGCCAGCCCGATCGCTCCCGAAGCCGCGACGAGAAGCCACGGCTTCTTCAAGCTCCGCCACAGCAGGAACGCCGCGAGCGTCAGGAGGAACAGCAACACGCCGTCGGTCTCACCGGTCCTGAACGTGTGCATGAAGGTTGAGGGCGCCAGCGCGAGGATCGAGCCGGACGCGAACACGGCCAGAGGTTTCCTCGTCCAAACCCATGCCCATGCCGCGACGAGCATGACCGTACCGAGCCCGGCGAGCGCCGACGGCAGCCGGTCCGTAAACTCGTTCTCGCCGAACACGGTCTGCGTTGCCGCGCGGATCCAGAACGAGAGCGGCGGCTTCCGGAAGTAGAACTCGCCGCGAATGTGCATCGTCATCCAATCGCCGTTCTCGCGCATTTCCCTCGTAACCAGCGCATGCACGCCCTCGTCCGCGTTCGCGATCGGGTTGACGCCGAGATTCCAGAAGAACGCGAACGCCGCGACACAGAACACCGCGATGAACGCGAGAACGACGTAGTTGCGCGAGGGCCTTAGGGCGGCTTCCATGCGTTCAGTGTACACTATTTATCAATTTTCACAGAACCCGGGCTCCGCTATTTCAAACTGTCGAATACTGTGTGTTAGATAGTAATCATCATTCATTCAATCCATTGTTGTGGTGTGCCGATTAATCGGCACACAATCAAAGCTCCATGCCTGTATTGCTTATGATATATTCCCGGATCCGATCCAATGCCCGTTCATTACGAATCACATGCTCATAATAGTTCGATTGCCACAATCTTTCCTTGAACACATATGATGACTTTGCCTTGAACCTCCTTATGACCTCACCCAGATGCGTCGTACTGCTGTCTAGCACGACGATCATATGTATGTGGTTCGGCATCACCACCATGGTATCTATTGAAACACCCTTCAACTGATGTGCCACTTCTTGGGACATCGCTTCCAGCGCCTGCTCACGTCCTATCAGTAGATCCATCCTCATTCGTGTAACAAATGTGACAAAATAGTACCCATTGGATCTATAGTCATAGTGTTGCAATCGCATTATTCGAATATTTCTCATTGGCTATAAATCAACGGACATATGGCTGAGCCCATAAATGGGCAAATCCACCACGGTTTCATTTATGAGCTATTAAAATCTATTAATGGCTTTCTGGAAAAAGTATAAAAAACAACAGCACAACAGATAAAAAAATACGAGGCGGTGCGCCGCCTCTTCAACCAATTATGAAAGTATCTGAACTAATGCTACAAAACGCCTCTATGTCTGTCAATTACTTGTGTCCGGCAAAGCTCGCTGGAGCGGGTAAGGGGAGTTCCGACTCCGTTTCACTTCGTCGGATGAACGAAAATCTTGTCCATCATATTGACTGGCTCGCCAGACGAAACGAAGCGAAGTCTGGAGCGGGTAAGGGGAGTCGAACCCCTGTCATCAGCTTGGAAAGCTGAGGTAATACCGTTATACGATACCCGCGTGCCTGCGCGCCGGAGTACCGTCGCTACGGTACGCAGGCGTGGCCTACACTGTACCGTCCCAGCCGAATTTTTTCAAATCCACGAAGAGATTGCCGTCCCGTTCCTCGACCTCGACGCCTTCCGCACGGAGAAGCTGCGCCTGCTGTTCCTTCGGGGCGTTCATGTTCTCGATCGAGATCATGCCCTCCTTGTTGATGACGCGCTGCCACGGGACGTTCGACTTCGGCGCGACCGTGCGGAGCGCCCAACCCACGACCTGCGCACCGCGCGGACTGCCGCAGAGCGCCGCGATCTGCCCATACGTCGCCACTTTCCCACGCGGTATTTTTCTTACCACGTTGTAGATCTTGAAATAAAGATTTTGGCCTCTTGGCATAGCTACTTCTTCAATCCCAGCCGTGCGATCACCGCGTCGGCGTCCTTGCCGATCAGGATCCTCGGCTGCGCGTAATCCTCGATCAATACCGGCGTATACTCAATACCTGTAACCTTCGAACCTGTAAACCTGATTGTTGCGATCATGCCTTCGCGCGTCTCTAACGACCAACCCTGGTCGAACACGAAGTTGCCGAGACTGTACATGATCCATTTGCCCTTGTACTGCTCGATAGGTTGCACGACGTGCGGGTGGTGGCCGATCACGAGCTCGGCGCCGGCGTCGATGGCCGCACGCGCGAATGCCGTCTGTCGCTTGTTCGGCGTCGGCGTGTACTCGGTACCGGAGTGCATGGACACGATCACGACATCGGCGTTGTGCTTGGCGGTCCTCACCGCCTCCTCCATCGTCGGGACGTCCATGAGCGCGGTACCGGCGCGGGTTGCGGTCGCGCCATACGACGCCGGGACCACGTCGCTGTCGTTAAAGGCCAGAAATGCGAACTTCACGCCCTTGAGCGTGAGCGGCGCGGGCTTCAGTGCATCGGCAAGCGTAGCACCGGCGCCGGCGTGCGCGATGCCGGCCGCATCCAAGTACGAGATCGTGTCGCTCAGACCTTTCACCCCCTGGTTCATCGTGTGGTTGTTCGCGAGCGAGACCACGGAGATGCCCGCGTTCCTCATACCGGCCTCGACACCCGGGTCGCTCCGGAACGACATGGATTCGACCGGTACCGGCTCTCCCGCCGTGATCGGCGTTTCCAGGTTCGCGAACACCGCATCGGCGGTCGCGAGATGATCACGGATGTTCAAAAACGGATAGTTGACGTCGCGGTGCCTCGAGATCGCTTCGCCGACGCTCCGTGACAGCATGACATCACCGACCGCGATGAGCGTCACGGATGCAGGCGTAGGAGCGGATGCGGGACGCCGTACCACGATGCTGCTCGTCATCTGCACATCATCGGAAGCCTGCGTCGAACGCATGAACAACGCCGCACCAAAGGCGGCGACCGCGACGATGAGCAGCAATGCGATCGGCCGTGCGACGGGAACGGTCAGTGCCGGCGCCCTACGTGACCTCGAGCCACTGGCGGACATTGTCGTCCCATGAGTAGACCGTTACCTGGTCAACGCTGAACGATCCCTTCACCTCGTTCTTCGCGACTTCCGAACGCAGCGGTTCGAACTGCTCGTTCGGGATGCGGCTCACGACGGTCACGTGGTACGTCGGGTCGTCGACCGGCTGCGGCGGCAGCATCGGCACGGCGTCATAGACGGCGATCTTCATGTCATCGAAGCTGTGATCGGGCATCTTCTGGAAGATGACGCTCGTGAACTTCCGCTCGTACGCGCCCCAGCCCTCGAACGATGCGGTGGTCGGCACGGAGATCTGCTTTAACAGCTGCTTCTCGTCGCGGGTCAGCGCGAGCTCGAAGGGCGGCACGATGGTGACGTGCGGCGGCAGCCACTGGCGGCAGAAGATGTCATACTGCTTCCGCATGGCCCCGAGCTGTTCCTTATACGGCTCCGGCACGAGCGCGACGATCATGTATCTTTGCATAGAAAGTTACTCCTTTGACAGTTGATCAGTATCGTCGCGCCCCTCATCGAGCAGGAACGCGAACGATGTCCACATGACGAGGACCGCGGATACCATCGAGATCAGCCATCCGGTCCGTCCGAGCACCTTCGTCTTCAGGAATATGACGGACGCCGCGGCGATCCCGAGCGCAACGACGTAGGCGGCCATCTTCCAGGACAGTTGCCGGGTGCCCGCCCCATTTTCGCTCGCCGAACGGCCGGCTATCGGGTTCAACCAGAGCGAGAGCGCGCCGGAGGCGATGACGATCCACAGCAGGATGTCCATGTCGAACTGCTTCGAGATGAACGATCCGATGAACGAATCGAGGAGGTAGAACGCGAGGTACGTGACGAGCGATACCGTGAACAGCTCGTTCAGCGACCAGAGCACGATGCCGGGAACCCTGACGTTGAACGCCCGTTCGGGCGGCGCTGGATGTCGGATGTCGTCTGCCATAGGTCGCCTTAGTCCTTCCCCACGATACGTTTC
>CAYGGS010000041.1:0-7869 GCA_964349545.1 uncultured Gammaproteobacteria bacterium | reverse complement strand
GCAGGTTGGGAGGTTCGGAGGTTATTAGGTTGCGAGGGGGCCCGTCCGCCGAAACACGGAGACCGGTCCGATTTGTGCTGCCAATAAGCAGCGATTTTGCACGTCGGCAGGCCTCCTTGACAGCGGATTCCCTTAGGTGTAGCCTAATTATGGGTATATATTCATAAAGAAAGGGGGTGATGGACATGCCATACAACGATGGAACCGGCCCGATGGGCCGAGGCGCCGGCACCGGCCGGGGAATGGGTCCCTGCGGAGCCGGACTGCAGCGCGGCCGTGGCCGCTGCATGGGATTCAGGGGGTTCTTCTCGCCGAAGAACAGCCTCGCCGCGCTCGAAGCGGAGGAGACCATGCTGAAGGAGGAGCTGCAGGCGGTGCAGGACGAAAAGGCCGCGCTCAAGGGACAGCAGAAATAAAAGGACCGGGCTCGCCGGAGAGCCCGGTTGGTTTGCCTATTACGTTAGGAAACGATTATTATTATGATATCCCATGCCACGACCACGATTGCAACGACGACTGTGCGTAAAACCTGGAACGACATATTTCAAGCCCCGTGGCATCCCGCTCCGACAGCTTGAGACCATGTCACTGACCCGCGAGGAGGTCGAGGCGATGTGGCTCGTCGACCTGAAGGGTGACGACCAGGTTCGTGCCGCCCGGCACATGCACACCTCGCAGAGCACGGTGCAGCGCCTGCTCACGTCGGCGCGGAAGAAGGTCGCTGACGCGATCCTGCACGGCAAGGCCATCGCCATCATCGACCGACCATGAAACGGCCATCCATATTCACCATCGCCCTCGGTTTGCTCATCGCCATAGCAGCCGTTGCGGCACTGCCGTCGTACGGCGATATGCAGTCGAAGCCCGAACTTTTGTTCTACTATGGTCACGGCTGTCCCCACTGCGTGGTCGTAGAGAAATATTTCGATGACCATCGGGTCGACCGGCGATTTTCCATCATCAAGAAGGAGGTGTACGGCGACGCGGCAAATGCCCAGGAGCTCGCCGATTATTTCGTTGCCCATAGCATCCCGAAGGACGACCGCGGTGTCCCGTTCGCCGTGATCGACGGGAAGCACTACGTCGGCGATACGCCGATCATCAAGGCCATCGAATCGGCGGCCACGGACACGGACCCTGTCGTGAACGCGGACACGGACCCGACGCCGGCCGAGAACGTGAACGAAGCCGTCCCGTCGACGTCGGACGAACCCGCGAACCGCCTGAACTTCGCCGTCGTCACCGGTGCGGCGCTGGTCGACGCGATCAATCCCTGCGAGTTCGCCGTGCTGATCATCCTGATGGCGACGGTGCTCGCGGCAGGCCACCGGAAGCGCGCGCTCGCGTCCGGCTTGTTGTTCTCGCTGGCGGTCTACCTCTCGTACCTCGCGATGGGGCTCGGCCTGTACTCGGCGATCGCAGCCGTCGGCGTCACGTGGTGGATCCAACGCGTGGTCGGCGTGCTGGCCATCCTGCTCGGACTGTTCAACTTGAAGGACGCGGTCTGGTACGGGAAGGGCTTCCTGCTCGAGGTGCCGATGGGCTGGCGTCCGCGCATGAAGGCCCTGCTGCATTCGGTGACCAATCCCCTTGCCGCGTTGCTGGTCGGGTTCGTCGTGAGCCTGTTCCTGCTCCCCTGCACGTCGGGACCGTACATCGTCATCGTCGGCATGCTCGGCGCGGAATCGACCTTCCGGCAGGCGGTCTGGTGGCTCGTCTACTACAACCTCATCTTCATCCTCCCGATGCTCGCGATCACGTTCGCGGTGTTTTTCGGGTTCAAGCCGGAATCCCTCGAGAACATCCGTCAGAAGCGCCTGCGCCTGCTGCACGCGGTCGCCGGCGTCCTGCTGTTGGGTCTTGGTATGTATTTGTTGGTGGGTTGAGGGAAGGGAGTGAAGAAGGTTGGGAGGTAGTGAGGTAGTGAGGTTTGAAGGAAGGGATGCAGGTTGTTAGGTTCGGAGGTTGGGAGGGAAGAGAAGAGAGGGAAGTAAGAAAAACCTATCGGTGTTTCACCATAGGACTTTATGTTTTGTATCTAAATTATATTACACCGGAAGTCGTTCTTGTCTTGCTATTCCACCGGCGCGTCGAATCATGAACTCGACATTTTCATTATAATTTGTTGGAACAAGTTGGACGTCCGGATGGCGATTTTGCCAAACCCTGAAGATTTCGTCTGCAAAAGCTTGGCCAATTGTTTGAACGTTTGAAAAGTCCAGTTCAATAATTTTGAAATTTTCAAGATTCAAGGTGACTCGCTTCGCTTCTGAACGAGAAGGAAGGTCTTGGCCAAACTGAAATAGTTTAATTGTTACTCTTGTTTTATCAAAGGCTAATTCGTCATCCCCTGAGCCAGTAAACTCATCAAATATTTTTTTCAGTTCTCGCCTGGATGAAAGATGAATACTAAAACTCACTCGAGTGCCAACCATTGATTTTCTATCAGATATAAATATATCAGGAAGTAGGTTATTAATTGTCAGTCTTTTTTCAAAACTATCGATAATGAATACATCCCCAATTTTTGAAGTGAAAAATACACCTTCGCCAGTATGTCGAGCAGGGTCGGTGGTGGCCTTTCCTTTGAGAATTTCCTGAATGGCCGCTAGCGTTCCGGGCAATCTGAATTTATCTCTTACATTATTAAAAATCCCAATTCCCAAATCGCGGACTGTAAATGTGATCGCTGTATCGGTACGGCCGCATTCGATCATGATGTTACTTGACTTAGAGTGATCTATGGCGTTGTTGACCATTTCAGTAAAAGCATGGCGAACAATTCGATGTACATTATCTTTAACATCAATAAATATCCCCGTTTCTTGTTCAATACGTTCAAATATCGAAGCTTCATCAAGATGGGTATTAGCCAAGTGAAACGCGATATGACGAATAGACTTTTTTGCCCTTGAAACTGCCACGCTATCTGAAGCCAATATGTATCTTGCTTGATTGGTTTTTCCAATCAAAAGTACAAGTCCTTCTTCACGAAGATTCTGTAAAATTATATGGGCATATACCCTACTTACATCAAGTTCCTGCGCAACTTGTTGTGTAGTTATATGCCCCTGCCTCTTTAAGATGGAGATAATTCGTTCTTTTTTCTGCATAATTAATTAGTTAACAACTTTATGATACGCCTATAGGCAAAAGTTGTCAAGTACTTGTATATAAAAAACTACCCTAAATTATATGCAGACTCGTAGCAATATCAACTTGTCTTTGTCTCCCCTCTTGACATAATCCCCGTTCTGCTGTATTCTTCCCTCCTTATCGTATATGCGGCTCGTGGACACTAGTCCATAACGTGCCGCGACCTGAGCCTCTGGTAGTCATCTGATAGCTGACCCTGAAGGAATCGGGTCTGCTCCTTCGCATGCCTACGGCATGCTACGGAGAGCAAGCTTGCAAGTAGCAAGCATGAAAGGCAATCAGATATGACACCAGCAACAAACCAAGGGTTCTATGGGTTAGGCATCGCGCCGAAGCTTCTCGACACCCTCGACAAGCTCCGCTTCACCGTGCCGACGCCCATCCAGGAGAAGGCCATCCCCGTCGCGATCGAGGGGAACGACGTCATCGGCGTGGCGCAGACCGGCACGGGAAAGACCCTCGCATTCGGCATCCCGATGCTTCAGCGGCTCGCCATCTCGAAGGGCGTCGGTCTGATCGTACTCCCGACCCGCGAGCTCGCGATCCAGGTGGACGAGGCGCTGCACGGCATCGGCACCGGCATCGGACTGCGGACCGCGGTCCTCATCGGCGGGGCGTCGATGAACATGCAGCTGAACGCCATCCGCCGCGACCCGCACGTCATCGTCGCGACGCCCGGCCGGCTGCTCGATCACCTCGAACAGAAGACGATAGGGTTGAGCAAGGTCGCGATCCTCGTCCTTGATGAGGCGGACCGCATGCTCGACATGGGATTCGCGCCGCAGATCCGTCGCATCCTCGCCGTGGTCCCGAAGGACCGGCAGACGATGCTGTTCTCGGCGACCATGCCGTCCGACATCGTGAAGATCGCGCAGCAGCACATGAAGCTCCCGCTCCAGGTCGAAGTGGCGCCTTCGGGAACCGCTGCAGAACGCGTCGAGCATGAGCTCTACGTCGTGCCCATGACCGCAAAGAACCGTCTGCTGGAAAAAGTCCTCGCAGAATATCACGGCACCGTCCTCGTGTTCACGCGGACGAAGCACGGCGCGAAGAAGCTCACACGGTTCGTGAAACACCTCGGCAATACCGCGGCGGAGATCCACTCCAACCGTTCGCTAGCCCAACGGCGCGATGCGCTCGACGGGTTCAAGAAGGGCGCCTACCGGGTGCTCATAGCGACGGACATCGCCGCCCGCGGCATCGACGTCACCGGCATCGAGCTCGTCATCAACTACGACCTGCCGTCGACCGCCGAGGACTACATCCATCGCATCGGAAGGACAGGACGGGCGGGACTGGCCGGCAAGGCCATCTCGTTCGCCATGCCGGACCAGCGTTCCGACGTGTTCGCGATCGAGCGGCTGCTCAAAATGCGGCTGCCCGTTACACGTCTTCCGGAACTGCCGCCTGATCGCATGGTACCGTCCCCGAAATTCAATGACGACCGCGGCAGCCGGCCGTTCCGCGGCGGCGGACGTCCTCCTCGCAGCGGAGGCCGCGGCGGCCCTGCTCGTGGCGGACAGCAGCGCAGGTACCGATAAGCATGGCCAGCCAGGTCATCATCATCCGCGGACCGTTAGGCGTCGGAAAATCGACGATCAGCATGCAGCTCGCAACGAAGTTGTCGGGTCTGTATGTTCCGCTTGACGATGTGGTGAACCGGCTCGGTCTCGACAAGGTACCGCCCGACGCGGAATGCATCCCGGCGAACAGCTTCCTGACGGCGATCCGGAGCATCCTGCCGCAGCTGAAGCACGCGATGGCGCGCGGACAGGTCGCGATCGTCGATGCATGCTTCTATCATAAGGAGATGATCGATCTCCTGGAAAGTCACTTTCCAGGAAAGATCGTCACCATAACTCTTGATGCCCCAATCGACGTTTGCATCACGCGCGACCGAGAGCGGCAAAAGAGCCACGGCGAAGACGCTGCGCGGGCCGTCCATTCCCTGGTATCCGGATTCTCGGCAGGCACCCGCATCGACGCGACGCAACCGGAAGAAGCGATCATAGCACAAATCAGTGCGCTTCTCTCGGACAATGCGTAACGCGTTGCAAACAATCCCCGGCCGGGGCGGATAACGCCATTACCGACAATATCCTGCACGCGCGGACTGGTCACCGCTGAGCGGGATCCCGCCTTCATTAGAATTTTCTTATAATGTGGCGGGAAAAGTCCGCGCTTGGGTATTTGTCCGTGGTTGTGAAACCCCTTGAAAAACACCGATTTTCGTGCTATACTACCAGCGTAAAGCCATAAAACAAACAACACAACGCATGAAACACTCGAGACACATCGGCAGGTTCATCGCGTTGAGCGCGGTGTTCGTCATGCTGCCGCTCTTCGTGTACTACCTGTCCGGCAACATCAAGGATAAGTACGACGTCTCGGAGCGTTCCATCAGCGAGCAGATCGGCGTTGCGTCATCGTCCGCCGGGCGATAACGATTAGCAACCTTTCTGAGGCGGACTGCCGGGACGGAAAACCGGTTTTTTTATTTGCGAAACGGGGCCTCCAACCGTACTGCATGGTTGGAAGCCCCGAGAGAGAACGAGATCTGTGCGAGCATCCCTCGCGTGGTGTTGCTCAGCGGTAGAGCGACTTGAGGCGGCCCCAGGTCGAGGTCTGAACGGGCGTCGACATCGGCGGGTCGAACACCAGGATCCGCTTGCCGTAGTGGTCGCTGACGTACACCCTGTTGTTGTCGTCGACGGCGATCGCGTGGCACTCCCTGAGCTGGCCGGCACCGGTCCCGCGCGAGCCGAACGTACCGTCGAGAGCGCCCGATGCCGAGTACATGACGACGCGGCTGTTGTCCTTGTCGCCCACGTATACGGTCCCGTCGATCCCCACGGCGAGCGAGATGGCGTGGTTGAGCACGCCTTCCCCGAACGATCCGCGGCAGGTGGTATCCGGTGCGAAGTACTGGACGCGCGACGGGTACGTCCCGCTGTTCTCGACGATGTAGGCGTCCCCGTTCGCCGGGTTGAAGTCGAGCCCATAGCAGTAGTAGAACCGGCCCGCCTCGGTGCCGAGCGTACCCCATTGGCCGAGGAAGACGCCTTCCGTCGTGAACCGCGCGATCCGTCCGTTGAACTGGTCGGAGACGTAGAGCTCGCGGGTGGCGTGCTTGAACTTCGTTGCGAAGGGGCGGTAGAGCTGCTGTGGGCCGCTTCCAGGCGTAGCGGAGAAGGTCATCAGATGAGACCCGTCCGGCGCCAGCTTGCGGACGCAGTTGTTCCACATATCCGCGATGTAGAAGTTGCCGAGGTCGTCGACCTCGATGTTCTCGCAGTTCAGGTACGGGGTGGCGACCGTCTGGATGACGGTGCCGTCCTGCGAGAACACGCGGAGCGCGCCGCTCATGTTCATGACGACGAGGCGTCCGCTGTGGTCGATGGCCATACCGTCGGGGATGCCGAGGGTGGACCCGTCCGAGAGCGTCGGTCCCCAGGCCTCCGTGAAGACCGGGATGTCCGTGGCGCAGACCGCCTGCGGCAGGAACGCGAGCGCGAACGCTGCCAGTGCGATGCTACACAGATTGTGAACGAAGCGGCTCATGAGTCCCTCCAACTCTGAGGTGAACCTGTGTCCCGACTCGGGGGAAGTCCCAGCGGGAGCGGATGTTCAACGTATGAAACCTACACCATGCAGCGGGTATGTCAATCAACCGGTTTCCGCACGTCGCATGGCCTCTCCGGCCGGGGAGAATGCGTGGGCGTGATATACTGACGCCATGGACAGCGAAGCCGCAGTTCGACCGGATCCCGATTCCGAAGTGCAGGGCAACCCGACCGTCGAGGTCATCGAAGACGGCGCCGGAGCGGTCATTTCTGGCGTTGATGATGCGCGCCTTGCGGATATCGGCGTGGAACTGTATGCGACACTCGGCGGTATCGAGTTGTCGCCGGAGGAACGCGTGTTGATGCTGCATGCCGGCGAGCCGCTTCGGCCGAACGGCATGTGGATCAGGCTCGAGGATGGACGACTGACCGTGAGCGCATGGAACCGACGGGATGAGACGGAAAAGTGCGAGTTGGTGCAGCGAGTGGTGAGGGAGCGCTGCGGATAAGACAATCGCATGGTAACGTTATTTTTCGAATCCCACGGGACAACAACTGACAATGAGGCGCACCGTTCCTCCGGCGCGAAGGACGTCGAATTGAGCGAACTCGGCCGGCGCCAGGCGAAGGAGCTCGGGACGCGGTACGAGGGACAGCATATCGACGCCGTGTTCTGCTCGTCGTTGAAACGGTCGTACGATACGGCCGAGATTGCGTTCGGCGGCACGATAGTCCCGGTCATACGAGACGCGCGACTGAACGAATGCGACTACGGCGACCTGAACGGAAAGGAGTCGAAGGTTGTCGACCCCGAGAAACCGCGCCGCATCATCGAACCGTTCCCGAACGGCGAGAGCTACGAGCAGTGCGCCGAACGAATGCGTAGCTTTTTGGACGACCTGGCGATGAAGTACGACGGCAGGACCGTCATGGTCATCGGCCACCGCGCGACGCAGTACGGACTGGAGCACTGGATCAAGGACGTCCCGCTCAAGGACGCGGTCACGGCGCCGTGGAAGTGGCAGCCGGGCTGGACGTATTTGTTTGGTGATTGATATTTTAGACAATCAGTGAAGCTCGCTTGGGTGGAAATGGCCCGCCCGCCACGACTTCGCGAGGCGAAGGCGGGCACGGCTGCCGTGGTGGATAT
>CAYGGS010000040.1:4543-8192 GCA_964349545.1 uncultured Gammaproteobacteria bacterium | reverse complement strand
ACATCCGCGGCAAGGCGATCCTCGGGTCCCTCGTCGCGAGCGGACTCTCGACCAACACGCGCGGATACGCCGACGCCTATGTTCCGGAGGGTACCTACGCGCTCAAGATCAACGGCACCTATACGGGCGACTTCTACTACAAGTGGTCCAACGAGGTGACCGAACAGGAGATGACGACCGTCACCTACCGCATGAGCGGCTTCCGCATCATCATCAACGATGCGAACAACAACCTCGTGCGGAACGCGAAGATCAGCATCGGGACGCAGCGCTACGACGCGCTCGGCAAACCGATCCTCGACAAGACCGTCCTGACGAACGTCTCGACCGGTGACGCGGGCTATCTCGACGTCTACCTCTCGCCGGCGTCGTACGTGCTCATCTACGGCGACAAACGGATGTACCAGCTCGACTCGAACGAGAACCAGTTCACGAAGATCGAGTGGCCGAAGCAGGTCACGCTCCGCCCGCAGTCCGAGGTCCAGCTGACCAACCCATACGGCAACATGAACCTCACGCTCCGGTCGCGCGCCACCGTGAAGCCGAAGCTGTCGAAGTACAAGACCTCGCTCTCGAAGACCTACGCCGTCGCGGCGACCTCGATCGCGAAGGCGTACACGGTCACGTTCACGTACACCGACGCAACGCTCACGAAGAACAAGACCAAGGCCGACAAGGTGAAGGTGGCGTTCTACAACACGACGACGAAGAAGTGGTCGTACGTCGGCAAGAACACGCCTTCGAAACGCCAGGCCAAGGCGACGCTCAAGGACAAGGGCTACCTCGTCCTCGTCGCGGTGAAGTAACGATACTACAAATCAAAGGAAGTCCGGCCGAGACCATCATGGATCGGCCGGCTTTTCCATTGAAAACAATATCCACAGGTCCGCCGTTGACGGCGATCTCTAGCGGTACTACCATTATATCGTACTACGATATATCAACAGGCCATGAACAAGGAATCGCTGAAAGGACACTCCGAGCTCATCATCCTCTCCGCACTCGCGGTCCGGCCGATGCACGGTTATGCGCTGTCGGAATTCCTGAAGGACCAGATGCCCGAGGCCTTCTCGTTCGGTGCGGGCATGATCTATCCCCTCCTGCATAAGCTCGAGCAACGAAAGCTCGTGAAGGGCGAGTGGAAGGAGGTCGCGGGTGCGAACCGGCGCGTCTACACGCTCACGAAGCAGGGCCGGAAGATGCACGAGACGAAGAAGAACGAGTGGCATGCATTCTCGAAGCTCATGACCAAGGTCATCGCGCAACCTTCCTAACTTTTCCCCTCCTTTTCAAGGAGGGGTGGCCGAAGGCCGGGGTGGTTGAAAATCTAACCGCACAAAGCATCATGACAAGGGAAGAGTATCTCGCACAATTCGAACGGCACCTCATCGTCGGGGAACCGAAACGCAATGAACTTATTGCGGAACTTTCGACCCATCTCGACGAACTGACCGACCACGATGATGCGTTGACGATCATCGGTAATCCGAAGCGACTTGCGGACAAGTACGGCCGTACGCATATCGGGTTCTTTCGGACATGGCGACGATTGCTCATCACGCCGGTCGTCACTGCCGTCGCACTTGCAGCCCTCGAACTCGGCATGCAAGCAATCAAATCGCGCTTCTTCTCCGAAAACTACGAGATTCTGGATACGCTCAACCAACTGATGTTCAATACCGAACTGTATACCTGTCTTATTGTTGCGGGCATACTCGGGAAAACCGCTGCCAAATTCAACGGCAGGGCCTATGCGTTCTCCTGGCTTTCGCTGGTCACGTGGGTGACGACCTACGGCTCGGTACTCTGGATAGTCCGTGGAAGTGAAGCATTCAATTCATTCTTCGCTTCTTCCATGATGACGCTCGGACTCATGGCGGTAGGGATGGTGTCCGCGTTCCTGTCGTCGAACATACGTATCACGAACAGATCCCAACAACGGCTCCAGATAACCCTCGAACTGTCGGTCGCCGTACTCGTCGGATTCCTTTCGTTCATGATGTTGACGTTCATGTCGTTAATGGACCTGGCCGGAGGGACCTTCATACCTGTCATTATCGGCGAAGGGGCGATTGCCTGGTTCTTCATCCGTCGATTACTCCGGTACCGCATCAAGCAGTAGGCGGAAAATCGGCGAATACGCTATACTGTCCGCATGAACGACCAGCTTCCAACCGCCCACTCGCTGCTCGTGCGCAACTTTTTCTTCCTTTCCGGCATCGTCGCGACGGTCCTCTACCGTGCCATCATCGTTCTGAACCACGTGTCGCAAACCTGGGTGCTGATCGCCTGGTACGCCGGCACGGCCGGTTTCGTGCTCTACTTCGCGCACCGGTATCAGATCTCGGAACGCCGCGCAAAGGTCATTGCCGAACGGAACCTGATCGAGAAGATCCATACGTCGAACATCACCCCCGACGACCAGCAGGCGTTCGACTACGTGCTCGGTACGCTGCGGTCATCGAAGGAACGATGGAACTACATCGTCATTTTCGTCACATCGGCACTCGCACTCATTACCGGCGTCTATTTAGACTTTCTACGATGAAAGAACGCCTTCAGAAGTTCATCGCCAGCGCAGGCGTCTCGTCACGGAGGCGCGCCGAGGAGCTGATCGCGAACGGCTACGTAACGGTCAACGGCAAGGTCATCACACGGCTCGGTACGACCGTCGACCCCGATCACGATAAGGTCGCCGTGAACGGCAGGCCGATCGCGCGCCCGACAACACACCGCTACATCGCCCTCAACAAGCCGTTCGGCGTCGTCTGCAGCAAGGTCGCGCAGGCCAAGGGCGAACGTACGGTATACCAGCTCGTACCGAAGAGCGCCGACCTCGCGATCGCTGGAAGGCTCGACAAGGACTCCGAAGGCCTCGTCCTACTCACGAACGACGGCGACCTCGTGAACCGGCTGACCCACCCGCGCTACCAGCACGAGAAGGAATACCTCGTCGATACGATCAAACCGATGGACGACGCCGTGCTCAACAAGCTCCGCCGGGGCGTCCGGCTGAAGGAAGGCGTCGCCGTGATGGACAGCATCGCACATGAACATGCCCTTACGTTCCGCGCGGTCATCCACCAGGGCTGGAACCGGCAGATCCGCCGCATGATCGGCAAGGTTAGAAACGACGTCGTGAAACTGCAGCGCGTCCGTATGGGAAAGCTCGAACTCGGCGAGCTCAAGCCCGGCGAATGGCGCGAGGTAAAACATAGCGACATCATGTAAAGCGTTTGCTTAAACCACGATAGCGGGCTGGAAAGCCCGCGCTTTATGAATCTTGATATATTCGTTTCACCATAGCCCTTCAGAGCGGGCTTTCCAGCCCGCTCTGTGTAGATACAAGATCTGTCCTTCAAGAAGCAATAGCATTCCCTTGTTACAGGGTTGACATTGGGCTATACTTGTGTTAGAAATAACGGTTATCCATTGAACTGGTAATCCTTTACGCATGGCCGACACGCCCAAAATCACGTTCTCACGCCCGCTCCAGCGGGTGTTAGGGTCGTTCCAAAAACAGCCGGCTGCGGTCAGGGACGAGAGCGGCTCGAAGATCCACGTCTCGGACGCGGTCAGCCGCCTCGCGTCGGTCTACGAGAAGTTCCGCAACATCATCGACTACAAGGAAGAGCACCTGCTCCGGAAG
>CAYGGS010000040.1:3338-4533 GCA_964349545.1 uncultured Gammaproteobacteria bacterium | reverse complement strand
CCGGAAGAACGCGATCCACCGCATCATCAAGCGGCGCATGCTCACCGGCGGCACGGGCGCGTCGGTCGCGCGGACGCTCATCATCGAGCTCATCCAGGCGCAGTACCTGCCGAACGACGAGATCGCGGAGAGCAAGGTCATCGCCGTCAGCGAGATCATCGACCGGTACCTGGCATTGAGCAGGTATGCGGGCGAGACGCTGAACTGGCCGGACCGCGACGAGCAGCACCGCTGGCTCCTCGGCCTCTGCGCCGTCGAGATCGAGCAGACCCTCTCGTCGTACCACAAGGACAAGGCGCTCGCCGACGCGATGTACGAGGTGCTGACCGAGGACATGGTCATCACCGGCGCTGAGAGGATCGACCAGCCGGTCAAGAACCTCCAGATCTACCTCGCGGTACAGCGTGCGCTCCTGAAAGCGGATGAGACCATGGTCGCGTACGCGCTCTTCCGGCTGCACCTGCCCGACTGGCACACGATGGATGCGACGGCGCTACAGAACCTTGGGTCTCGGTTCGCCCAGGTCCGCGACGAGATGGACGACCAGCAGTTCCACCCGCTCGGCGAGTTCTTCCTCCGGTATGCGAAGCGCTACACCTCGTTCTTCTGGATCATCCGCGACGTCGCCGAGGAGCACCCGAGCGCTGCGCTCCACACGTTCGCATCGCCGGAGATCCTCGACGAGGCGGTCCGCCGCGCCGCCGGGCGCCGTTACGCCGAGGCGCGGGTCAAGCTGCGCCGCAGCATCATCCGGTCCTTCATCTTCATCTTCCTGACGAAGATGCTCCTCGCGCTCGTCCTCGAGGTGCCGTTCGAGCTGTACGTAAAGGGCGCCATCGACCGCCTGACGCTCGGCATCAACATCATCTTCCATCCGATGCTCATGTTCCTCATCGCGTCGACCATCCGGGTACCCTCGAAGAAGAACACCGACAAGCTCACCCAGGGCATCCGTGAGATCGCCTACAAGAACGCCGGCCGCCAGCTCCTCCGCCGCGCGAAGCTTCCGATCCAGCGCGGTCCGGTCAGGAGGTCCGTGGTCGCGATCCTCTACGGCGCGACGTTCGTCATCACCTTCGGCCTCATCGGCTACGGCCTGGCGCGGCTCGGTTTCAACTTCGTCAGCGGCGCGCTGTTCGTCTTTTTCCTGACGATCGTCAGCTTCTTCGCGGTCCGTATCCGCATCTCGGCGCGC
>CAYGGS010000040.1:0-3328 GCA_964349545.1 uncultured Gammaproteobacteria bacterium | reverse complement strand
CGTTTTACATCTTCATAGCGCTCTTTTTCTATGCGCGCGAGTTCGTCGTGCTCGAAAAGCACGAAGGGCCCTTCGGCTTCATCATCGACTTCTTCACGATCCCGGTGCTCCGGGTCGGACGATGGATATCCTTACGCGCGCCGAAGGTCAACATCATGCTGTTCATCTTCGACTTCCTGATCGAGGCGCCGTTCAAGTCGTTCCTCGCGATCCTCGAGGAGCTCACGAGCTTCCTCCGCGAGAAGAAGGAGGAGATCAGCTGACGCGGTCCCAGGATCCGGATGGGTATGCTATGATGCAGACAGCGTATGCCCCATCTTTTTGACGCGATCATACTCGGCATCGTCCAGGGACTCGGCGAGTTCCTTCCGATCTCGAGCTCGGGCCATCTCGTGCTCGCACACCATTTCCTCGGCTACGATGCAGGCAGTACGCTGACCTTCGACGTCGCGCTCCACGTCGGTACGCTCCTCGCGCTCGTCGTGTACTTCTGGCGCGACATCGGTACGCTCATCCGGAACTTCCTCAGATCGTTCCATGTCCGGCCGCTCACGCCGGAGCTGAAGCTGCCATGGTTCATCATCATCGCAGCGATCCCGGCCGCCATCATCGGAGGGCTGTTCGATTCGTACTTCGAATCGGTCCGCAACCCGTGGGTCGTCGTCGCGACGTTCACGGTGTTCGGCTTCCTGCTCCTCTGGATCGAGCATATCCGCGCAAATGCCACACGCACAATAAGCGACATGAAGTGGACGACCGCGCTCGGCATCGGTGTCGCCCAGGTCCTCTCGCTCGTCCCCGGCGTGTCCCGCTCGGGCATCACCATCGTCACCGGCATGTTCGCCGGATTGAAACGTGAGCAGGCCGCGCGGTTCACGTTCCTCCTGTCCATTCCGGTCGTCGCCGGCGCGGCGTTCTTCAAGCTGCTCGACCTGAAAGATGCCAGCATTCCGAGCGATGAAAGAACGGCGATGCTCGTTGGTATCGCCACTGCAGCAATCGTCGGCTATACGGCCATCCGGTTCCTCCTCCGGTACCTTGCGAACCACAAGCTCAACATCTTCGCCTACTACCGGTTCGCGGTCGCGGCCATCGTTGCGGTCGCGCTCCTGATCAAGTAACACGCCACTATCGTCATGCGTTTGAGATCCGACCAACGCGGCAACGCGCTCCTGCTCATCATCGGGCTGATCGTTGTAATTATCGTCATCTATCTGCTGTATAATCCAAGTGAAACAACGAACACGAACAACTCTAACGCCAACGTGAATACCAACGCTTCCGCTTCCAACACCAACACCACGAACGATGACGTGAGCCTCAACATCAACGGTGGTTCGGCGACACCGCTCGCCCCGTAAAAAGCGTAGCGCTCTACGGGGCTCGACAATTCCAACGAAAACGTCAACGCCACGACCACGCTCGACCCGACGCGCAATGCCAACGCCAACGCGAACATCAATCTCACACAATAGGAAACCGAGATGACGCCACGTAAAAAAACAGTCGACCAGCCATCGCTTTTTGCAACTCCGACCCAAACGCCAACGAAGCGCGCGGCGCGTCCGGCGAAGAGACCGTCGACGTTCCGTGAAGCGTTCGCGGGGAGAAGCGCGTACGTGCCACGGACAACGAACAGCGCCAACAAAGGCGAGAAGCGTGTCTGGTTCTCGGCGACCGCCATGGAATCGATGAACCGCTGTCCGCGCTGCTTCTGGATCGAGAAGCACGAAGGCATCCGCCATCCCGAGGGCATCGTCTCGCGGCTCGCGAACCGGTTCGACGCCGTGATCAAGCAGTACTTCGACCTGTACCGTCCGAACGGCGAGCTTCCGCCCATGGTCGCCGGTAAAGTAGAGGGCAAGCTCCAGTACCCGTTCCAGGAGAAGTACTGGTACCGCGTCCCGGGCCACGACAATCGCTACGGCTTCTACGGCAAGCTCGACGAATGTCTCGTGTCGAAGGATAACACGTACACGCCGGTCGACCACAAGACCGCGTCGTCCGATCCCGCAACAAGGGAGCTCATCCCCGCGTACCAGTTCCAGCTCGACGCGTACGCGTTCCTCCTCGAGCGGAACGCCCATCCGACGACCGGCATCGGCCACCTCATCTACTTCTTCCCGGGCCACGGCACAAAGCTCCACGAGGGTTTTCCCATGGAGATCACCGTGAAGACATTGAAAACCGATCCTGGCCGGGTCATGCCGCGGCTCGAAGCGGCGATCCAGCTCCTCGAAGGGCCGCTGCCACAACCGGGAAAGGACTGCCCGTTTTGCACCTATGTCGACCGCGTGAAGAAATTTTGATCGCTATGGAACGCGAAGCATTCGAACAGCTTGTGGAAGAGGGGCTCGCCCGTATCCCGGAAAAATTCAGGAAGCTCCTGGAGAACGTCGCCATCGTCATCGAGGACGAGCCGACGCCGCAGCAGCTCCGCCGCACCGGCGTGCGCCGCGGCTCCCTGCTCCTCGGCCTGTACGAGGGCGTACCGCACACTGGACGCTTCGGTCAGACGCCGATCCTTCCGGACAAGATCACTGTTTTTCAAAGACCCATCGAAACGGTCGCACGCACACCGCAGGCCGTCCGCAAGGAGGTCGCGAAGACCGTCTGGCACGAGATCGGCCATTACTTCGGCCTGTCGGAGCACGCGGTCCGCAAGGCGCAGACGAAACGGTTCGGTGCACCACACTGAAAGAATTGCACCGCGCGCCCCCTTCACGCTACACTAAATACTACGCCGCCAAACCACAGTCTGTCCCTCTCCACCTCTCAACCTTCTGCCCTCATAACCTTCTTCACCTAACAACCTAATACCTCTTCACCTTACAACCTTCAAACCTCACAACCAAATACCCTCCTCACCTCACAACCTTCTTCCCTCACCACCTTCCCACCATGCCCACAACCGACCCGAAAACAACCTACAACCGCGGCGACGTGGTCGAATATGAAGGCACCTACATCTGCGTGCCGTGCGGCTACCGGAGGCACTACCGGCCCGGCGATCACTTCACCGAGTGCCTGTCCTGCATGGCCGGTACGAAGGACGGCCACGAGGACTTTATCGAGGGTCTCGAGCTCTGGGAAAAGGCCGAGAACGAAAGACCGGTTGCAACGAAATGATCAATCGTGTAGCATGAAACAGCCATGAAAAAACTATCATTCATCCTGCCCGCTGTCGCGCTTCTGCTGACGGCGTGCGGAAAGACCACCACCGTGAACACCAACACCGCGAAAGCGATCAGTGATCCGCCGGGCGCGCTCACGCAGCTTTCGCCCGACGACCTATCCAATAAGCAGATCAAGATGGTCACCTCGAAGG
>CAYGGS010000039.1:0-8424 GCA_964349545.1 uncultured Gammaproteobacteria bacterium | reverse complement strand
GCGATCACGATGATCGCGGCTGCCAGAACGATGAAATGTTGTCTTTTCATACCTACACATAGTATACGGCCATCCGACGCGCGCCGCAACCTCGCGGATCAGTTGGTACTTACGCACATACGTCGTATACTACCCCCATGTTCCTCACGACCCACGCCGCCGCCGGCATCCTGATCAGCCACTATGTCCCCGGCGCGTGGCCCGTGTTCGGCGCGTCGTTTGCGTCGCACTTCGTCCTCGACTTCATCCCCCACGGCGACGAGGAACTGTACCACGACCGGGAGTGGATGATCCTGAAGAAATACAAACGCGTCGTCGTCATCAACGCGATCGACCTTACGGGACTCCTCGCGCTCACGCTCTGGGCCGTCAACAGCGGCGGGACCGTCAGCGGCAACCTCATGGTCATCGGAGTGCTCGGCAGCGTGCTCCCCGACCTCATCAGTTTCTTCTTTCCCGTCATCCATCAGCGGTTCTCATGGCTCTTCGTGATGCGATGGCTGTACACGCTCACGAAACCGACCGGCATCCGCTATGTCGCGCGGAGCCAGAACTGGGTCCACAACGTGCTGCACCACCGGATCATACACAAGGACATCCCGTTCAAGGTCGGGCTGGTTCTCCAGGCAATCCTCGTCACGGTGATGCTCGGATTGTCGCGGTGACCTACTGCACGGCCGATAGCAACGATGCGTTCCAGCTGAACGACACGGTCTTCGTGTTACCAGGCAGGTCGTCGAACGTCAGCGTGAACGAGGTCGCTTCGACCGCGCCCTCCGGTTCCTTGAACCACAGCACGCCGACGACACTGTTCCCCGAAATGTCCCCGTTCTGCAGCGGCTGCCAGCGGTCGAACTCGTAAACCGTCGCACCGTCGGCCTTCAAGGACGCATACGACTCGATCCTGAACGCCGGATCGAACGCCTCGTTATGCTGCAGCGTCACCACGAACGGGAACAGGCCGAGACCCGAATGCTGCTCGAGTTCGGTGAGCGTCCCTGTCTGGAGCTGGGTACGATCGGTAAAAGCCTGAAGACTCCGGGACAGCGCGGGATAGTAGTACACGACGTCGACCGCGGTGTTCCCCGCAGAGCCGTCGTAACGCAGCCCGACCTGGTACAGCTCGTCGAACAGGTCGCGGGCGGAATCGGCGGTGTTCACCGTGGAGGTGGTGCTGACATCGGTACTGCCGATATACAGATACGCGACGAGCGCGGCGATACCGACGACGACCGCCAAGATGTACAACACGATGCGATACGCAGAACGACGCGGAATGGAACGATTTGTTTCTTCTTTCTTTTTCATACGTTCATTGTACCACAACTCCCCTGCTCGTTGCCGTAGCAGATAAAAAACCGCGATTGACCGTACTACGTCGTGACCATGATGATGGTCAGACCGTACAAGAGGAGCAGCGAGTAGAGGATGACCGGCCGGTGCTGGACGCGGATCTTCACGATGACGTTGACCGCGAGCGCGAGGAACAGGAAGAGCCAGAAGGTCAGGAAGAACTTCCGCGAGAAGAAGACGATACGCGGGATCCATTCGGCGAGCCCCTCGGGCGAGGACGTGAGCACCTCGACGTCGAGGAACGAGAGCGACGCGAGCGGGACGAGCGATACGTTGCCGACGCTGTCCTTCAGCTCGACGTTGATCATGTCGGTCGAGCTGCCGGCGCCCGGCGTGAGCTGCGTCAGGAACGGGCCTTTAGCTTGCGGGATGGCCGCGGTCGCGTTTCCGACGAACACCCGCGCCGAGGCGACGTCATCGCCGGTGATGACACCGCTTACGGTGAGCGTGCCCGGATTCAGATAGGACGGAAGCACGATGGTCGTACCGAGCGACGCTGACGGAGGGAGCGTGTCGACGCTGACGGACAGCGACGCACTGGTCGCGCTCTGGAGATCCCCGCTGACCGCGACAGCAGTGAGCAGGTGCGCACCATCGGCCAGATCCTCGCCCGGCTGCAGCGAGAAGTAGCCCTTGTCGTCGCTCACGACCTGGCCGATCCGCTTGCCGTCGCTGAACACGTTGACGGTCGTCGCGACCTGCGCTTCGCCGCCGATCCATGGCTTCGCCGTCCCGAGTATCGTACCGGCATCAGGCGAGGTCAATTTCGGCACTGCCGGCGGAACAGGAGCGACCGGTTCGATCGGCATCGGGGTCTCGATCTCTTCGCCGAGCACCGGCGTCTTCACCGGAGTAGCGACGGCGACGGTCGAAGGCTTCGTCGAGGTCGTCGGTTTCTTCGGCGTCACCTTCTTCGGCATTGTGTTCTGGGGCTGCTGTTTCGGTACGACGGCAGCGCCGAAGAACTGGACGACCACGGTCGATGACATGCCGTTCATGTTGCCGGTCGCCACTGCGACGCCGATGTCCTTGTACTGCGCGCTCAGGAGGTTCTTCCGGTGGCTCGCGCTCGCCAGCCACGCCTCGACGACGTCCTCGGAGGTCGTGAAATCGATCGCGAGGTTCTCGCCCGCGGCGCTGTAGTTGTACCCGGCCTTCTTGAACCAGTACCACGGCGTGACCTTCGTCGGGCTCACGTGGGCGAAGTACTGCTTCGAAAGCATGTCGTTCGCCTTGAGCTGCGCGCCGGCGTTGAGCGATGCGTTCGTAGCGAGAGTCTTCAGCTTGTTGTTCGTCCGTGCGGCGTTCGTCAATTTGATGACCTGGCCCTGCGTCAGGTCCGACGTCGACGAGGGTCCGGGGTACACGAACGCCGCGCCGCTCACGACCACCTTCACCAGGATGATGGCAACGGCATACGCTGTCAGCGCCTTGTGGCGGAGCGCGTGCGGACGATGGTCATTACCCTCATGCGGAACAAAGACGTTCCAAAAATGATGCTTCGCCTTTACGCAGTGACGTTGTATATGGTGTGAAAGCGGTGACATGGGCTTGCTACTAGCGTATCACAAAACAAGACAGTGTAGCATGGATGGCCAGAAATGTCAAGAAATTGGGCGTTCTGTCATTGAAAGTTTCGCCTGACAGTCAGTGTAATAAATGGTAGTCTCAACCAATCAATCATTGAATTATTATGAAACAATCATTACCCCCGCTCCCCTACGCCTACGACGCGCTCGAGCCCTACCTCGACGCGAAGACGATGGAGATCCATCACACGAAACACCACCAGACGTACGTGGACAAGCTGAACGCCGTGCTCGAAAAACACCATGACCTCGCAGCCATGCCTCTCGAGGATGTTATGAGGAAACTGCCGAAGCTGCACCTGTCCGATCTGGACAAGGCGGCGATCAGGAACAACGGCGGCGGCCACCTCAACCACTCGCTCTTTTGGAGCATCATGGGACCGAAGAAGGAACCCGACGCGCCGCTCGTCGACGAGATCAAAGGAACGTTCGGCTCGATCGACGAGTTCAAGCAGCTCTTCTCGGACAAGGCAACGACACACTTCGGCAGCGGATGGACCTGGCTCGTCAGGAACGGCAAGAAGAAGCTCGAGGTCTATACGCTTCCGAACCAGGACTCGCCGTACCTCACCGGCGACACGCCGCTCATTACGCTCGACCTCTGGGAACACGCGTATTATCTCAAACACCAGAACCGCCGGGTCGAATACATCGCTGCATGGTGGAAAGCGCTGAGAGTACTTCCATAAACGGCTTGCCCCGTACGACGCGCAGCGTCGATACGGGGTGGTCAGTGTTAAAGCTGCTGCCATAAATCATTGACCGACAAGGGCGGACTGGAAAGTCCGCCCTTCAACACGCCCAGCACCACTATTTTGGTTTTTCAAAAAAATAGTGCTGGGCACGTGTCTGTGATGACACCCCTAACCAAACCAACGGTTTCCCATTATATCGTCTACAGTACGATTACTTCAGCTTGATGCGCTGGATGAGCTCGGTATACGCGACGATCCGATGGCTGTAGTTCTTCGCCGACCGGTTGTACGAACCGCCGCAGGTGACGAGATTGAGGTGCGTGTGCTTCGTCCTACCAGCGATCTTATTCAGCGGCGCGCTGCCGTTCGCATAAGAACGGACCTCCGTCACGCGGAATCGGAGCGTGATCTTGTAATCATTCACGACCTCGACGATGTCCCCTTTGCGCAGCCGCGAGAGGCGGTAGAACACGGCCGGGCCGTCATACCAATCGACGTGACCGACGATGATCGCGTTACCGGGCTGTCCAGGCATCGGACCGTTCCGGTACCATCCGGCCTTCTTCGGGTCCTTCGGCGACTCGAGTATGCCCTTCGAATCGATGCTGGTGCTCTCGAGCTTCGTGGCAACGCCGATGCGCGGGATCCGCAGCCGGACCGGTGCACCATACGGGATGACCGGAAGACCCTTGTCGCTGATGACGACCTTCGTCGGTCCGGCATGCAGCGGCATCGGTCCTAAACCTAAGCCGATGCATACGGTGACGGCGATGACTAATGAGGTGGTTGCTTTCATATAAAAGACAAGAGACCGTACCTCACCGGCGTGATCTTGTCAAGCGCTTACGCCGCCTCGACCGCTTTCTTCAAGGTTTCGAGCCCGAGGTACGCGCACTTCTCGCGCGCCGGACCGACCTTCACGCCGAGCAGTTTGTCGATGTCCTTCGTCGACATCTTCCTCACCGAAGACAGCGGCTTTCCGGCCGCTGCGTCCGTCAGCATCGACGCCGCAGCGGTCGTGATCGCACACCCGCGCCCGGAGAACGCGACCTCGGCCACCTTCCCCTTCTTGACCTTCAACTGCATCGTCACCTCGTCGCCGCACAGCGTGTTCTCGAGGCGCGCCTCATGCGTGGCATCCTTGAGCGTCCCGAAATGGTGCGGGTGCTTGCTGTGGTCGAGAATGGCGTCGCGGTAGAGGGCTTCGGTCATGGAATGCGTCGAAGGACGTGCGTGATGAACCGGTGCTTCCCTAGTGTATACCTCTTTCGATCGCCGGCAAACGTTCCGTAGAGCTTCCGCTTCAGCTCTTCATACCGGCGCGCATCGGCCGGATGGCTCCCCATCCAGTCCCTGAACCCGAGGTACTTCCTCCAGAGCGCGCCGCCACGCCGTACGACGTGCAGGTATGCGGTCCGGTTCGTTTCGGGTCCCATCGTATACAGTACGTCGTTCCCATGTTCCGTCCGGCGGCGGACATAACCGATCCTGCGCAGCCGTGCATCGAGCTGTACGTGCGAGCCGACACGTGGGACTCCCAACACCATATCGAGCACCGGTTTTGCCATGACGCCCGGTATCGCGGTGCTCCCGACATGCTCGACCGAAACCGCCGACGGTCCAAGCGCCTTCGCGATCCTCCGCTGTTGGATCGAAAAAGCGCGCTTCCATGCGGCGTGGTGCCTTGAGAGCCGCACGGTACCGCGGCGCAAACCGAGGGTCCGGCTCATGCGCACATGACCTTGCTTGCCTTCACGATCGCTGCGACGCACTGGTCGATGTCGCGCTTCGTCGTGTAGACCGAAAAGCTCATGCGCGCGGTCGCCATCACCCCGAACTTCTGCATCAAGGGCTGCGCGCAGTGGTGGCCGGAGCGTATCGCGACCCCTTCGCGATCGAGGAGCGTCGCCAGGTCGTGCGGATGGACTCCCCCCACGTTGAACGCGATCACGCCGCCCTTCAGCCGCGCGTTCTTCGGTCCGTAGATCGTGATGCCTTTTATGCGGTGCAGTTTTTTCAGCGCGTATGCGGTCAGCACGAGCTCATGGCCCCGCACGGCCCCCATACCGAGCTTCGTGAGATAATCGATCGCCGCACCGAATCCGACGGCGCCGACCGCGTTCGGCGTACCCGCCTCGAACTTCCACGGCAGGTCGTTCCAGGTCGCCCCCTGCAGATTGACCTCGCGAATCATATCACCGCCAGTCATGAACGGCGGCATCGCTTCCAGGATGCCCTTCCGTGCCCACAGCGCGCCGATGCCCATCGGACCGAACATCTTGTGCGCGGACAGTGCGAGAAAATCTGCACCGATCTTCTTCGCGTCGACCGGCGCATGGGCCGCAAGTTGTGCAGCATCGACGAGCACCAGCACGCCCTTCCGGTGCGCCAACTTCGCGACCGCTGCGAGGTCGGGCATCGTTCCGAACACGTTCGACATACCGGTCACCGCGACGAGCTTCGTTCGGTGCGTGAGGATCTCCCTGAACTTCTTCATGTCCAGCGCGCCGTCCATGCTCACCGGAACAATACGCAGTTCCGCCTTCTTCTCCTTGCACAACAGCTGCCACGGCACGAGGTTCGAGTGATGCTCCATCTCCGTCACGATGACGTTGTCGCCGGGCTTCACGTTCACGCGGCCCCACGTATACGCCACCAGGTTGATCGCTTCGGTCGCGTTGCGCGTGAACACCACTTCGCACGGGCTTTCGGCATGGATGAACTTCGCGACCTTCTCGCGCGCGCCTTCGTACAAGGCGGTCGCTTCCTCGCTGATGACATAGATACCGCGGTGCGTGTTCGCGTTGTGCCGCTTCTGGAACTCGGTCATCGCGTCGATGACCTGCAGCGGCCGCTGCGACGTCGCAGCAGAATCGAGGTACGCGAACGGCTTGCCGTGGATACGGCGCTTTAATATCGGGAAATCATCGCGCGTTGAAGGTCGGATGATCATACAGACAGTGTACAGCAATTCCTTAAATAAGGTGTAGTCATGATCCCATATGCCGCGGCTATATTTTTTTCCAGGCGCTTTTTTCACACGTACTCCCCTCCTGCCAAGGTCGCCTACGCGCCATAGCCTCGCCTGCCATTGCTATGCAGCGGCAGGCGCTTTGGACGGCGCGAGGGGTGTCCCGACCGCTTGCGCGTCGGGAAGGGGTGGTTGTATGTCATATAACAACATCATCCTGCTGCACCCTCCATTTCCATACTAATGAGGCGGTTCAATTCGACCGCATACTCGAGCGGCAGCTCCTTCACGACCGGTTCGATGAAACCGTTCACCATCATGGCCGACGCCTCCGATCCGGTCAACCCGCGCGATCGCAGGTAGAACAGCTGCTCGTCGCCGAGCTTCCCGACCGTCGCCTCATGCGTCACGCGGGCCGTCAGTTCGGCGCTCTTCACGATCGGGAACGAATCCGCGCTGCTCCGCCGGTCGATGAGCAGTGAATCGCACCGCATGTGGGACCGCGATTCCCGGGCACCATTCGCGACGTGGACGAGCCCGCGGAACGACGTCTTACCGCCGTCCTTCGCGATCGACTTCGACATGACGAGCGACGTCGTTTCCGATGCGGCGTGGACCATCCGAGCTCCCGTGTCCTGGTGCTGCCTTTTTCCCGCGAGTGACAGCGACAGCATCCTGCCGTGTGCCTTCCTGCCGACGAGGTAACAGGCCGGGTACTTCATCGTCACCCGCGAGCCGAGGTTGCCGTCGATCCACTCCATCGTCCCCTCCTCGTCGACCCGCGCGCGCTTCGTCACGAGGTTGTAGACGTCCCGTGACCAGTTCTGCATCGTCGTGTACCGGACCTTCGCGCGCTTCCCGACGAAGATCTCGACGACGCCGGCATGGAGCGAGGCGACCGAGTACCGCGGCGCCGTGCAGCCCTCGAGGTAGTGCACCGAGCTGTCGTCGTCCGCGACGATGAGCGTCCGCTCGAACTGGCCGAACCGCTGCGCGTTGATCATGAAGAACGCCGACAGCGGCAACGTGACCTTCACGCCCTTCGGCACGTAGATGAACGAGCCGCCCGACCATGCCGCCGAGTTCAGCGCGGCGAACAGGTTATCGTGCGCCGGCACGAGCGTGCCGAAACGACGCTTCACGATCTCCGGATGCTCGCGTACACCGTCCTCCATGCTCGAGAACACGACACCCTGCTTCTTCAGCGCGGCACGGTAGCTGTGGTAGAGCATCTCCGAATCGAACTGCGCACCGACGCCGGCGAGCAGTTTCCGCTCGGCTTTCGGCACGCCCATACGTTCGAACGCACGCTTCACATCCTTCGGTACGTCGCGCCATGACCGGGATGCCTTCGATGCCGGCTTCAGATAGTAGCTCAGGTCGTCGAACCGGAGTGCCGACAGGTCCGGCCCCCACGACGGCCGCCTGCACTTTCTGAACGCTGCGAGCGACTCCAGTCTCGATAGCGTCAACCATGTCGGCTCGCGTTTCTGCGCCGAGATGCTGCGGACGATACCGGCAGAAAGACCGGTCATGGCATCCTCGCTGCTTTCACGAACTGCCCGAAGCCTTTCCGTGCGACCGCCGATGCCAGTCGCCGGTCCCCCGATCGCACGATCCTCCCGCCGACCATCACGTGCACGCGGTCGGGCTTGAGCAGCGCCGCGATCTTCGGATTGTGCGTGATGACCAGAAGTCCCGTCGTCCTCCGCGTCCTGCCGATCCCCCGGAACACCGCCTTAAGCGCATCGAGGTCCAGTCCTGAATCCGGCTCATCGAGGACCGCCATACGCGGCCGCAGTGCGGCGAGCTGCAC
>CAYGGS010000038.1:0-8522 GCA_964349545.1 uncultured Gammaproteobacteria bacterium | reverse complement strand
GTTCGGAGTGGCCTGCCGGCGTGGTCGGATTGGTCGCAGGCAAGCTGACCGAGCGGTTCAATCGTCCGGCGATCGTGCTCACGAAGGCGCACGGCCGCTACGTCGGGTCAGGACGTTCGATCGAGGCCTTCGATATCACGGCCGCGCTGAAAGAGGTGTCGGACCTTCTCGACCGGTTCGGCGGCCATCCCCAGGCATGCGGGTTTTCGTTGAAGGACGGCGCGGACCCGCTCGAGCTCGGCAGACGTCTCGAACTGATCGCGAGGGAACGAACGGAGAACCTCGATCTTACACCCACGGTCGACATCGATGCGGAGGTCGTACTCGATGACGTCAACTGGAAGCTCGTCGAGGACGTCCAGCGGCTTGCTCCGTTCGGTATGGACGCCGAACGTCCGAGGTTCCTCGCACGCGGCTTACGCGTCGTCGCCGTCGATACGGTCGGCAAGGACCGCACGCATCTCCGTCTTCACGTCAGCCATGCCACCTCCGAGGTAAGGAAGACCATCGGGTTCCGTTTCGGTACCTGGGTCGAGCGTCTGAAACCGGGCGACAGCGTCGACCTGGTGTTCGAGGTCGGGGTGAACGAATGGAACGGCAATCGCGAGATCGAACTCAAGCTCGTCGACCTCGACCATAGCGCGAAAGCGAAAAGCAATGCATACTGACCGTATGGGAAGGACGTTCATCATCCATACCGACGGCGGATCGCGGAACAACCCAGGGCCGACCGCGATCGGCGTGGTCATCGAGGAACAGGGGAAGACCGTCGACTCGTTCGGGCGGTTCATGGGCGAGCGCATGACGAACAACCAAGCGGAATATTTGGCGGTCGAAGCAGCGCTCATCCGCGCGAAGGAGCTCGGTGGAACTACGATAGAGTTCTACCTCGACAGCACGCTCGTCGCGAGCCAGCTGAAACGGGAGTTCAAAGTCAAGGATGCAGAGCTCGGAAAGATATTCCTTCGCGCGTGGAACCTCATGCAGGGGTTTTCGAAGGTGACGTTCACCGCCATCCCTCGCGAGCAGAACAAGGAAGCTGACCGATTGGTGAACAAGGCACTCGACCAAGCGGGGTATTAACGACAATAGAATACTATGGTACAAATGACAATTACGCTGCGCTACTCTCACGCTCCGCCAGCTCCTCTCGTAAAAGAAAGTAAATCCTAAAGGAGACCACAGGATACGAAATGGCGCATTGTTGGGTTCCTGTAATAGGATTTGCGTCGGGACTGACTTTTCTAGGCATGGTAACCGTCCCAGAAGGTGATCTTGGCTGGTGGCTCGTAGGTATACCGTTTGTTATATTCTGTTTTATGGTCGGTTCTGCACTATTAGGGGCATTGATTGCGGCTACAGCGCCTGTTCGCCTTGTCTTTCGAATGATGTTACTTGCAGCAATGATCTTGATGGTACTTTCAGCGTTCTTTGGTCGTCTCCTATACAATCATTCGTACAGAAAAAGTGTATTACCTTTGCAGTCGTATTTCGATTCGTTAAGCGGTTTATATGCCTGACTGTTGCGGTTGGATGGAAACTGGTTATTTTCCGATGAAAGCATAGCACGCGAATACCTTGACGGAATGCCCCTGTTTTTGTATGCTCATGAAGCTCTCAGGAGGTTGGGTGATCGCTCTCCTACGCTCACTTTCGGTACGCTCCGGCAAGCGAGCTCCATCATTTATGAATGGGGCTTGCCCACCGAAGCTCGCTGGAAGCGAGCGTAGGGGGGAGGAAAGTCCGAACACCTCCTTGAAAAAGGACCAAGGAGAGTCGCTAACGGCGACCGGGCGAGGCAGGTGAGCATCCGTTCGCGAATACTCACGTGCCGAAGCCCAGGGACCCCGTCATCCGACGGGGCGAAGAGTGCAACAGAAACATACCGCTCCGCCTACGCTCTGCGCTTCGCTTGAGCTTCGGTGGACGAGCCGACTATCCAAGCGGCCTGTCCACCGAAGCCCGAAGTGGAACGAAGGGCGTAGGTGGAGTAAGGGTGAAATCGTGGGCCCTCCTTCGCGAGGGATACCCCGCTCCGGCGGGTAAAGTAAGAGCCCACGGCAGGGCCGGGTGACCGGTCCCGCGGGTAAACCCTCTCCGGTGCAAGATTAAATAGGTCCAAGGCCGTGCGCAAGCGCGCGTCGTGGACGGGTTGATCGCTTGAGGTCGTCAGCAATGGCGATCCCAGAGAGATGATCGCCTATCCTACGTCGGAGACTCCGGATGACAAGCGCCCCAACAACCGGGACTTGTCCGCCGAAGCCTCCGGCGCAGGTGGACAGAATTCGGCTTATAGGCCTCCTGAGAGCACTCCACGTTATGAAGAAATCAGAGCTCGTATTCAGTGCGCTGCTCGTACCGCTCGATTATGCGGTGTTGATCGCAGCGGGGCTGACCGCGTATGAGATCCGGTTCACGGCGATCGCCGGCCTTCGTCCGGTGACCGAGGTATTGTCGCGTAGCATGTACATCAATGCCCTCCTGGTAGTGGCCGCGGTCTGGGTCGGAATCTTTGCGCTGTCCGGTCTCTACGCGGTCAGGGCGACCCGCCGGACGGTCGATGAGATCGCCAAGATCTTCACGGCCTGTTCGATCGGCATCCTTCTCGTCATCGTCAGCATCTTCTTCCAGCGTGAGCTGTTCGCCTCGCGGTTCGTCGTGCTCGCCGGATGGGTGATCTCGGTGCTGTTCATGGTCATCGCGCACGCGATCGTCCGCGGCGTCCAGCACGCCATCCTTTCGCGCGGCATAGGCGCGCACTATCTGGTCGTCATAGGCAGGAACGGTACGGCGAGCGACATCGTGAGCCACGTCAGTACGCACCCTTCCCTGGGATATCGGATGGTCGATCGGTACGACGAGGTGACCGACTCGTTGTTCGAGACGCTCGTGCAGAGGATGCAAGCCCAGCGCATCGATGAGGTGATCCTCGCGGACGCTGACATTCCGAAGGACCAGGTGATGAGGCTCATCGATTTCTGCAACGAACGCCACCTGATGTTCCGGTATACCGCCGACCTGCTCGAGGCGCAGACCAACATCGACATCCAGACGCTCGCCGGCGTACCGATCATAGAGATCAAGAGGACCAAGCTCGACGGATGGGGGAAGGTACTGAAACGCCTGTTCGACATCGTCGTCTCGGCACTGTTGCTCATCGTACTGTCGCCGTTCCTTCTCGTCGTCGGTGCCCTGATCAGGCTGGATTCCGAAGGTCCGATCATAAAGAAACTTCAGCGTGTCGGCGAGGGCGGCAGGCAGTTCGACCTGCTAAAGTTCAGGTCGATGGTGAAGAACGCAGAGGCGATGAAGCAGCAGCTCATGGAGAAGAACGAACGGGACGGTCCGCTGTTCAAGATAAAGAACGACCCGCGCATCACACGGATCGGACGGTTCATCAGGAAGACGTCGATCGACGAGCTTCCGCAGCTCTGGAACGTGCTCAAGGGCGAGATGAGCCTCGTCGGGCCACGGCCGCACGAACCGGCGGAGGTCGCCTGCTACGAGAAATCGCACCGTCGGCTGCTGACGATCAAGCCTGGCATCACCGGTATGGCGCAGACCTCCGGCCGTTCGGACCTTAATTTCGAGGACGAGGTGCGTCTTGATACGTTCTATATCGAGAATTGGTCGTTTAGGCTCGACCTGCAGATACTATCGAAGACGCCGTGGGTCGTGTTGTCGATGAGGTCGGCCGTATGATCCCGTTAGAAAGGCGCCTGAAAAAAATTTGTTGCTTGAAAATGGATTTATTGAATCACCATGGTCTTTCTAACGGGATGATCCCGTTAGAGAGCACTTTCAACTATGTCATGAATACATTTTTAGAGGTTGACTATGTATCAGCTAACTCTCTAACGGGATGAAGACGCCTCGCCGCAAGGTCGCGCTGGTTCACGACCATCTCGGACAGGACGGCGGCGCGGAGCGCGTGCTCGCCATCCTCCAGGACATGTACCCGGGAGCACCGACCTATACGCTCATCCGTGACCGCGACCATGCGAACCCCCTCTTCGAGCAACGGGACATCCGGACGTCGTTCCTGCAGCGCATGCCGTTCGGCGTCAAGCACTATCAGATGTACCTTCCCTGGATGGCGAACGCTGTCGAACGGTATGATATGAGCGGGTACGACCTCGTCATCTCGAACTCCGCATCGTTCGCAAAAGGTGTTCTGACGCTTCCCCAGACCTTGCATATCGATTACTGCCATTCGCCGACCCGCTATCTCTGGAGCGATACGCACCGGTATGTGGACGAGCTCCACTATCCCGGCATCATGAAGAAGTTCATTCCGTTCATGCTGACGAAGATCCGTCAGTGGGACCGCATCGCCGCCGACCGCGTCGACGTGTTCTTCGCGAACTCGCGCAACGTCCAGCGGCGGATCTCGAAGTACTACCGGAGGGACAGCACGATCATGCATTGCCCCGTTGATACCTCGGGGTTCTCGATCGGTCCTGTTGGGAATTACTACCTCATCGGCGGACGGCTCGTGCCGTATAAGCGTTACGATCTGGCGATCCGTGCGTTCAACCGCCTCGGCATCCCATTGAAGATCTTCGGTGACGGCCCGGAGGAGCACAAGCTCAAGGCGATGGCAAAATCGAACATCGAATTCCTCGGCCGGGTATCCCACGAGGAGATCAGGAAGCTGTACCAGGGGTGCAGAGCGTTCCTCCATCCGCAGGAAGAGGATTTCGGTCTGACCCCGCTCGAAGCGAACGCGTCGGGGCGGCCGGTGATCGCCTATGCGGCAGGCGGCGCGCTCGAGACCGTGGTCCCCGGCGTCAACGGCGTGTTCTTCGAGGAGCAGGAGTGGGAATCGCTCGCTGATGCGGTCATCCGGTTCAAACCGGAAACGTTCAAACCTGAAACGGTTCAGGCCCACGCCGGTCAATTCGATGTGGTACACTTCAAGCAGCGCTTTTCTGACGCGGTCGAGAAGGCGTGGGAAGCGCACGAGCGCGCCCAGCACCATTCGCCGCTCCTCTAACGACAAGAAAGGAACACGACGTATGGAACTACGGGAATCAATGGCATTGTTCAGGCGACGATGGGGATTGTCCGTCGCACTGTTCGTGATCGTGGTCGGCGGCGCCTTCGCATGGTCGTACCTGAGGCCACGGCATTACACCACGTCGATCTCGTTCGCGGTGAACGGGACGACGACCGTGCAGACCACCGAATACCAGTACGGCGGATATTACGCTTTGCAGGCGGCCGACCTTTTCTCCCAGACGGTCGTCAGCTGGTTCCAGACGCCGTCGGTCCTGGTCAGCATCTACGACCGGGCAGGCATTCCGAGCCATGTGGATACGCTGCAGAACCTGACCGCACGTTTCAAGACGAAGAAGTACTCCGCCCAGAACATCGTCGTGACCTACGCGAGCCCGACCGAATCGGAGGGTCGGCAGATCGCGACGGCGCTCGCCGCCGAGATCTCCACGCGCACGTCGAGCCTGAACCAGGTCGAAAAGGACAAACCGCAGTTCGAGGTGGTCTCCGGGAATCCCGTCATCGTCCTGGCGAAGCCGGACCCGGTGCTCATCGGCATCGCCTCGTTCGTCGTGGCGCTCACATTGTTGTTGTTCCTCGTTCCGCTGGTCGAGTACCTCTCGGTGAAACCGCGCAACGAGTAGCACTATGCGCATCGGCATCGACGCGAGATTTTTCGGACCGAGCATCGGGACCGGCATCGGCCGGTATTCCCAGCGTCTCATCGAAGAGCTCGAGCGGATCGATACGGTGAACGAGTATCGGATCTTTTTGCGTGATGAAAACTTCGATCTGTACCGTCCGGCGTCACCACGGTTCACGAAGGTCCGCGCGCCCTGGCGGTGGTACAGCCGCGACGAACAGTTACGGTTACCCGGTGCGGTACGCCGCGCGCAGGTCGATTTCATGCACTACCTGCACTTCAACGTCCCGCTCCTATCGCCGCAGCCGTATGTGGTCACCATCCATGATCTTATCCTGAGCACCTACCCGACCCCGCGCGCTTCCACGCTCGGACCGGCGAAATATTGGTTGAAGCAGTTTGCGTATCGCGTGGTCATCAGTTCGGCCGTACGGCGTTCTCGGCGCGTCATTACGGTCACCAACCACACCAAGCAGGACATCGTACGTCACTATGGATATCCCGTAGACCGTATCGCCGTTACGTATGAGGGGTTCGATCCCTCACCGATGAGGGCGACATCGGTCGATTTGAGCCCTTACGGGATCACCGGTCGCTATCTGGTATGTGTCGGAAACGCATATCCACATAAGAACCTCGAACGGCTTATCGACGCGATGTCGATCATCAACCGGAGCGGCAGCCCGGTATCGCTCGTGCTCGTCGGCCGCGAGGATTTCTTCTCCCGCCGCTTGCACGGGTACGTTCGCGAGAAACACGCCGATGGGTATGTGAAGTTCACGGGGTACGTCGATGACGATGCGCTCGATGCCCTGTATCGTGGCGCGGTCGCGCATGTGTTCCCGTCGCTCTACGAGGGATTCGGGCTTCCAGGGCTCGAAGCCATGATGCGCGGCATCCCGGTGGTCGCAGCGCGCGCGTCCTGTTTTCCCGAAGTGTTCGGCGATGCTGCGCGCTTCTTCGATCCGCTGCGGATCGATGACATGGCGACCACGATCAGGAACGTCATCGACGATCGGTCGCTCCGCACGCAGCTCATCGATCGCGGTCGTGAGCGAATCAGGCGGTTCAGCTGGCGTTCGATGGCGGAACAGACGCTCGCGGTGTACAATACCGTGCGTACACAAACACGACGATGAAACTCCACGAACAGCCCGCACCACCGATCGAACGCGCGAGCGATATACCATCGCAGAACGTGCTCGACCTGCGACAGCACGTCGCGCAGCGCCCCGAGCCGCCGTCCCGAGGCGAGACCCTCGAGGTGTTCTGGCGGAAGAAGCATGCTCCGGTCGTCAAGCCGGTGCGCGTCGTCCGTCAGCATCCGCGCATCCGCGCCGTACGATCTGCCTTCGGCGGGTATCGCATGCGGATGCGGGCGTTCGCCTCGAGGGTACAGGTCGGCGCATTTCCCGTCATCGCCGCATTGCTGCTTCTCATCTTCGGAGCGGTCGGCGCGTTCGGTCAGGTAATGGGCGTGAGGAATAGGGTGTTCTCACTGGCACAAACGGGATACGATTCGCTGAAGGTCGCCGGTGCAAAGGCCGAATCGCGCGATCTCACGTCGGCACGTACCGCGCTCGAGAGCGCATCACTGAGCTTCGCGAACGCCGAAGCGGCGTTCAGCGAACTGAACCCGACGCTGTCGACCGTCGTCTCGAAGGTGCCGTTCGCAGGGTCGAAGCTCAAGAGCGGCAAGCATCTCGTCGCAGCCGCTCGGTCCATCGCCGATGCCGGCGCCGAGTTCACGTCGCTCGCGGCGCCGCTGACCGCGCAGGGCGAGGGTTTCTCGAGCATCGCAGGCCTCCTGAAGAACGTCAATGCCAATCAGCAGAGCCTCGACTCGATCGTCACGGATCTGCAGACGGCAGCCGATGAGCTCGCTGCGGTGCGTGTGCGCGATCTTCCCGCGGAGTACCGCGACCAGGTGAGCCGCATCCAGGAGGTACTGCCGGGGCTCCGTGCGAGCCTTGAAAATCTTGGTAGCGGAATGCACGTGCTCACCGATGTGTTCGGCGTCAACGGGACGTCGGAATACCTTTTCATATTCCAGAACTCGAACGAGCTCCGTCCGACCGGCGGGTTCATCGGCAGCTTCGCGCTGCTGCGGATGGACAACGGCGAGTTCAAGATGCTCGATACCCCGGGCCGAGGAAGCTTCGACGTCGACCAGTATCTGCCCGCGACCGTGACGCCACCGAAGCCGCTGCAGGTCATCAACGGCAGCTGGTACTTCCGTGACGCGAACTGGTTCCCGGACTTTCCGACGAGCGCACGTCAACTCTCCGCGTTCTACGAACAGGCGCGCGGGTTCGCGCCGCACGGCATCATCGCCTTCACGCCGCAGCTGATCGAACGGCTCCTCGCCATCACCGGTCCGATCGAGTTGCCGCTGTACCAGGTGACCATCGACGAGGCGAACTTCACCGCGGTGTCACAGCGGCAGGTCGAGCAGAACTACGACCTCCGGGCGAACAACCCGAAGCAGTTCGTCGTCGACCTCATCCCGGCGATCGCCGACCGGCTGTCGAAGCTTACGCTTCCGCAGTACCCGCAGCTCGTCGCTGTGTTCGCGGACAGCGCTGCATCGGGCGACGTACAGATCTGGTCGGACGACACCGATCTGCAGCAGCGGGTGAAGGACCTCGGGTGGTCGGGGAGCATGCTCGCTTCGGACGGCGATTTCCTCGAGCTCGTGAACACGAACATCGGTGGCGGGAAGACGGACGGCGTCATGCGCGATGCGATCAAGGACCGCGTCGCCGTCGCCGCTGACGGCACCGTGACCGTCGCCGTCGAGCTGACGAGGACGCACAACGGCACGCTCGGCGATCCGTTCACCGGTTGCGAGAACCGGACGTACCACCGTTTCTACGTGCCG
>CAYGGS010000037.1:0-8805 GCA_964349545.1 uncultured Gammaproteobacteria bacterium | reverse complement strand
CTCTAACGGCATGCGTTTCCTTTCACTAGTGTTAATTCGCGGTCACCGAGTCGCCCCTGCTTCCATGTGGCGCGACCAAGTGGCCGTAGGTCATATTGAACGTCGAGAGTCTACCATTGCTATCAATTACTGTCAATGATACTACCACCATTCAATAATAGATATTTCCTACTCTCCTTATTGAACTGCACATTCTATGCGTTCTTTTCCAGAAGCATCATGATACCGTATGACCTTATATAATGCGACTTTCTCGTATCTTGGCGTCCACCGAAACTATCGTAGTACTTCCCACCGCTCAACCTCAGATTTGATTCATTCACGTAGTAGCTCACGTCCTGAACTTCACGGAACTGATACCCGTACTCGGCGGCCAGTTCTTGCAGCTTTTCCCGGTTCTCCGCAAATTCTGAACGGGTGAACGCCAGGGTCACTTCCGGATGGCTACTGAATCGCTTGAGCGCCGCAGCAAGAACGTCATGGGATAATTGCCAATGAAATGTTCCGAAGTCGGGATTGATGTACAAACGATCAAGCAGCACGGCCAAACGCGCCTGCTGTTCACCGGGTAGGCGTAGTGCCGACAGTTCCGTGAAACAGCGCGCGAGACGTTGACCTTGCTCGATCGTGGTCGTGCGACCTGTTTTTTTCTGCCGTACTTCGCTGACCTGTATCATTTGGTTAATCCCGTCAAGGATCCTGGAATATGCCGCTTCATTATGCCCCGTCACCTCGGACAGCCGCTGACAGGAACCGGTCATTTCCGGCGCGCGCGCCAGATCATTGAAATCATCGACGAAGCGCGAGGAAACCGATACCAGGTTCGGATGGTCTTCTTCCCGGATGATGCCTACGAGTTGATCGAGGTGTCCGCGAAGATCGCCTTCCAGGTCGCTCCCGGGCTGCTTCGTCGCCTTTTTTTCCTTATCGACTATCGCCAGCTTATGGAGGTTTGCCGAGAGTACCGAGCCGCTATCACCGATCTCGCCGATGGACACCGGATCGGTCGCGCGTTCGGAGTCGACCCTACCGAGCGTATGCATGCTCCTGATGATGTCAGCGATGTATCGCAACGTTCCGAGCTTCCGCGCTGCCTGTTTTTTTGATGCCTGATCGTTGTCGGACAGCACCACGCTTTCCAGGGACCTGATCCTTTCCCGCAGTTGTCGATACATCACCGCGACATCGGTCCGGACTTCACCTTGAGGATCAAGGATGAACGTCTTGAACGTATCCAGCCGATCAACGAATGGCGATGAGGCATCGAGGTTCTGTTCCGTGACCTTCTTCTCCAGTCCAGCGACCTTTTCCTTGAACAACGAGCGTAGGTGCGGCATGATCTCGGTATCGAACAGCTTCCTGACCTCGTGCAGTTTACCCGTCAACACCGTCCTCGTATCAACCGTCGTCCGGTCGAGCGTATCCGGCACCTCTATGGACGTATCGCGCCACATCTTCATCAGGCTTTCAACGTCCGCCCCGCCGATCTCGCGGGCCAAACGTTCGAATTGCGGACGACTGATCCTGCACCGCGCTTCTGAATAGGCTTCCGGGTCATGGGATAGATCGAGTTCCAACGCCTGACGTATGGCACCCCTCAGCACATCGAACGTACCCTGATCGGTCCCCGATGCCCCGGACGGAAACCTCCGCGCATAGATCGCCACGGAATCCATCATGACGCGAAAATCGTCCTCGAAGCGTTCGTCCTGGGCGATCCGCCGTTCGACATTTTCCTGCAAGCCAGCCGGTCCGGCCGCTTCACCGGCATAGAGCTTCTCCAGGGCTTTCATCACGAGCTGCCGGTTCACTTCCGCAAAGAGTTCCTGGAAAGTACCCTGTTCCTCGATGCGGGCATAGTCGATCGGCTGATCGTTCTCGGTAGCGATGGCAGTGACGTCCTCCAGCGCCATGACCTTCATGAACATCCTTTTCACGTTGCGCGGATCCCGTGATGCCGTCATGACCTTGACGAACATGCCCCGCGGACACCTGCCGTCCCTGAATCGTCCGAGGAACTTGTCAAGGTTCGCCTTGGCGTCCCTTGACTCATGGAAATATGGATCATTGACCGTTCCAACGATCCGCTCATAGACCTCGAGCTCGCCGTTCACGGAAATGAAGTACTCGAGTCTGTCATGATCGTCAATGGCGCCCGCCATGTCCGGTGTACAGACGGCTAACTTCTGTTCCACGTCATCGACTGCTCGGAGGCGCCGGTAGAGCTCGACCTGATGAAAATCAAAAGTGAGCTTCGTATGACCGACCAACAGCTTAAACGAATCTATCAGCTGTCGATAATCTTCATTATCGAAAAGCTCCATAATACCCTGTAGATCTGATTCTTGCGCTCCCAAACCGACCAATTCATCGATCACCGGCAGCAACTCCTGACTTCTCGGAAGCAATTCCATGATTGCCCCGGACAAGGTTGGATTGAAATCATGTCCCAGGGCATGCAGCCTTTCGATCATCGGAAGCGCCTCTGGATGCCGTGCGACCTTCATACAGTTCCTAAAATCACGCACGTACTCTTTATGTAATGTGGCGATGCCTCGTACGGCGTGGATGAAGTCGAACGTTGCGACCACCTCTTCCCTGCCAACGGCCAAATAGTCAGCGAGATATCCGAGTGTCTGCTCGGGGATCTCGCCACGGTCGGTTAACCACTGTAAGCCATCGAAGATCAGTTCTTTCACGGGCGTGACCTGCTTTTCAATGTCCGGAGCGATCTCCAGCAATCGGTCGAGCATCATGAAATTGCCCATTCTGATCTGGCTCGCTATACATCTCGGCAGCGTATCGCCTGAGGATCGGCTACCGTCCGACTGAAGTTCTTGCAGAAGCATCCCGATCTCCCGCTCCTCAAGCGGCAGTCCGAGATTGTGTACGAGCTGAAGTGAGAAATATCGTTCGTACGATGGACGGCCATGTTCGAACAGGTGCATCCCGGCGCGCAGCGCGCCCTTTCTTAACTGTAGGTTGAGACCGAGAGGATCGTTCTCTGGGAGAAATGAATATGCATACGGTTGGGAAAAGAACTCCTTGTTTTCTTGGACGGTAGTGATCATATCCATCAACCCGGGAATGTTCTTAGCCTCAAGTTCCTGCAGCACGTCATCAGGAAGCGACAGGATATAGTCCGTCACTTTCGGCGGTTCCCCGTTCTTCCAGGACTGCAGAAAGGGATAACCGCCACCATGCCCACGTTCACGGAACGCATTGAGTATGACGACGGATGCCGCCTCCGCGTTCGGAAACTCGGTCAACGCGATCCCGAGATTTTCAGCCTCAACCCCATGCTCGGAACGATACATCAACCGTTCGGAAATGGTATGAGCGAAGATCGCTTCAGCCTCTTCCATCCGGTCTTCGCCGAAACGTTCGACCATTGCTGGATTGCTCCGGAACACACGCCATCGGTCGATCAGGTCCTTCGACAGCATCTGCGCAATGTCTGGAGGTAATCCGCTCAATACTTCCTCCAAACGAGGGATCACGACCTCTGTTTGCACATCAAGGGCGTGACGCATGCTATGCGTATCGGTTTCATGCGATATATTGTCGCGGAAAGACGCGGTCTCGCGTTTGTTCGCCGCGAGTGCACGTAGATACTTTCGGTTTTCCGGAAGATGCCCGAGCAGCTGCGCGAACAGTTGGTACATGGTGTTCGCAGGCACCTCCGATGATACCCAATGCCTGAATATCAGGTCCTGCTTCATCGGATTGTTTCCTTGGTCTGCCTGACGCGGGAATGTCTGGTGTACGTCCTTATGGAACGCTGACCACTCTTCCGTGGCGATACCCTGTTTGTTCACCACGTCGAATGACCGACGAACAAATCCTCGGATGATTTCCGTGTCCTCTCTGATCGTTAATGGATTGGATGACGTCCGGAACAGCTCATCGATCTCCGGTTGTACGTACCGATCGAGGTACTCGGTATTGAGCTCACCGATTTCCACATCCGACAACGACGTTTCAGTGATCTCTTGTTCGTTTTTTTCCTTCAGTGCCTGTATAAACGCTTCACCATCGGTAAGTACGATCGCGCTGATACGATTGCCGACTCTGCCGATTATCCTGCTGAGGCCGTCCCGATACGACCATAACTTATTGCCATTTGAATCACGTGCTGACCTGACGATGTGCGTGTCTGCCTCGATACGGGATAGCTCTTGTTGTAATTCCTTTATATGGCCTGATCGTACAATTCGACCGAAACCGCCGTATGCGTGCTGCTCATCCTCCAACCTCCTGCGAAGCCGGTGCTCCTTGCTGTTCAATTCCTGCACGTTGCCGACGCCTTGCTCCTGACATTTCAGCATGATGATCCTGTCTGCGGTCTGATCGACCGTCCGTACGAGTTCCGCGATTCGACCGATCGTCCGCCACGCGGTTCCCATCAACGCCGACGCCGCCTCGATATCCGCCTGCATCCTCTGTTGCTCGACCGCCGTGCCGGCCGCGGAGCGTTCAATGCCTGCCACCCTTTCCTCGAGCGCCTGTTTGAGCGAATCCATATAGCCGATGGTGCTGCGCAGTTGTTGACGCTGTCCCTCGCTGAACATTAGTATCGACTCGATCGGCGCGTGTTCGTCTGGCAGCGCGAGATTTTCGGTATCATATGATCCCGGTTCTCGCATCCCCCCCATAGTGTCCGAAACGAGCGTAAAAAAATGCTCGTTGTCGAGCACGCGGTCAGCCAACTGTTCAATACCTGGTTTTTTTACTTCTTCTGGTTCGACCTGTTCGGACGCTAACGACGCAGGAGCGATGTCTTCTACTTCGGTAGTCGCTCTATTTTCCTTATGCTTCTTTTGCCATGGTAGAAATTTTCCAAGTTCTCTAGCCATCACTCGGTAATTATCAAATCATACTATCATTGTACAATAATATTACCTTTTTGTCAATAGTTGTTATTAGTTTATTTGTGTCGTAAAATAAACCCATGCCATCCCCTACGACTGAAGCACAGCCCGCACGCATGACCGAGCTCGAGCGATGGGTGAAGCGGTACCTCACCTCGCTCGTGGTCGAGCGCGGCGCGTCCGAGCTGACGAAGCGCAACTACGAGTTCTACCTCGCGCGCTTCCTCGCGTTCTCGAAGCTCACTACTCCTTCACAGCTCACGCTCGACGACGTGCGCGACTTCCGCATGCACCTGAATCAGCAGGACAACCACCGCGGCGACCGGCTGAAGAAGGCAACGCAAAATTATCACCTCATCGCACTCCGTTCGTTCCTGAAATATCTCGCGAAGAACGACGTCGACACGCTTGCGCCGGAGAAGATCGAGCTCGCGAAGGTGTCCGAACGGCAGATCAACTTCCTCGAGGGCGACGACCTGGAAAAACTGCTCGCGGCGCCGCTCACCACGGACGAGTCGGAGATCATCAAACTGCGAGACAAGGCCATCATCGAACTGCTTTTTTCCACGGGACTCCGCGTCTCGGAGTGCGCACGGATGTCGCGAGACGGCATCAACCTCGAAAAAGACGAGTTCACGGTCAAGGGAAAGGGCGGAAAGTTCCGCGTCGTGTTCCTCTCGAACCAAGCCCGACATTATATCGGTGAATATCTTAAACACCGGCGCGACGACCATCCTGCCCTCTTCATCCGCCACGACCGCGCCGCATCCCGGTCAAGCGAAGTCGCAACCATAACGCCGCGCAGCATCCAGCGCATGGTCGCGACCTATGCGAAGCTCGCCGGCGTCGCGAAGCGCATCACGCCGCACACGCTCCGGCATTCCTACGCGACCGACCTCCTGATGAACGGCGCGGACATTCGCTCCGTGCAGGCCATGCTCGGCCACGCCTCGATCACGACCACGCAGATCTATACACACGTCACGGACCAGCAGCTGCGTGATGTCTATAAAGCCTTTCACGGAAAACGCAGAAAATAATTTGACCTTCATATAGAAGCAGCATACAATCCGCACGCATGCCCCTGTAGCTCAATGGATAGAGCACAGGCGTTCTAAGCCTTGGGATGTAGGTTCGACTCCTACCGGGGGCACCACGCCTACGTCAAGCTGACGCTTGACTTCGGCGTGTGAACGAACTACCGTTGAGATAGTGGCGCTTTCATCCCGCGCCATGTATTACGTTTACATTCTTACAAGCACAGCTCGGCCGTTTCATTATGTCGGACTGACGCACGATCTGAGACGTCGAATCGATGAGCATTTCAATGGAATGACACCGGTCACGAAAGGCTACCGTCCGCTGATGCTTGTGTGGTATTGTGTGTTTGAAGATAAGCTGCGCGCAGCAGCATTCGAACGATATCTGAAGTCGGGTTCCGGCCGCGCCTTCTCAAAAAAACGTCTCATCCCATGACTTCATCCGCCGGAGTTCGACGAAGTCGAACGAAGGCGGAGGGGCACCAGAAATGATAATTAATGGCCTCACCATGATAGAAAAAGTCACAACAACCGACGCGCCAACAGCAACCGGACCTTTTTCTCAGGCAGTGAAAGCCGCGGGCATCGTATTCACTTCGGGACAGGTCTACCTGACGCCTGAAGGCAAGCTGCTCGAGGGCTCGATCGAAGAACAAACTCACCAGGTCATGCGTAACCTGGGGGCGATCCTTTCATCGGCGGGGACGTCCTTTGCGAATGTCGTGAAAACGACCATCTATGTAACCGACATGTCCGTCTATGGGGCGGTGAACGAAACGTACAAGATCTATATGCGCGAACCGTTTCCCGCTCGTGAAACCGTGTGCGTCAAAGAACTGCCGCTCGGAGCTCGGGTTGAGATCAGCATGATCGCGCTCTCGGACAACAACCGTAAATAAGGAAACACTGGTCTATGACAAGACAAAGACCTCGCACGGTCCTCTGCCGCGACATCCATGACCAGTGGCATCGCGTACCGGTCAGCAGGCTCACCGGATTCCGGCCGTCGGTCTACGGCGTCGTCATCCGCAACGGCAAGGTATTGCTCTCGAGACAGTGGGGCGGGTACGATTTCCCTGGCGGTGGGATAGAACTCGGCGAGACGATCGAGCACGCGCTCGTTCGCGAAGTACGCGAAGAGACGGGGCTACGGGTGCGCGTCGGGACGTTCATCCATATCCAGAACGACTTTTTCAAATTGCCCGAACGAACTGCATTCGTCCAATCGATACTCATGTTCTACGCCTGTAGCGTGATCGGAGGACGTCTTTCGATCCGTGGTCTCGACGCCAACGAGAAAAAGTATGCGGACATGCCCGAATGGGTCGACCTCAAAAAGGTCGGGAAGTTGAAGTTCTACAATCCCGTCGACAGCCCCGCGATCATCCGAAGGGCAACTTCGATCCGATAACGGACGAGGCATTGACAACCCCGATGGAAAGGGTGTACTTTTGCGTATCGTTCGTTGACAGATGATGCGGTTTTCCGGCAGCGAAGTGGGTCTTTCCGAGAGATCCGGTTCGCTGTCGGAACACACGTCCACATTGCGCTGCATCCCTGCGCACGACCGGATCCTCAAGGAGGAGCAGCCCATGCGTCCAAACAGGAAAATACCGCGTACACCGAGGATGTATCGTCTGCCACGGCCTGAACAGATGTGTTCCTGGGACTTCACGCGACAGATCGCCGAGACCGCGATCCGTCATGAGGAAGGTCCGCGGCGCCAGGAGAGCGTCACTCTGACCAGGATCCTGCCGCACCGGATCAAGAACCCGCTGTTCAACCTCAGCAAGCGCCGGATCATCGTGCTCGTCACGCTCAAGGGCGGCATGCGGTTCACGGCGATCTGCGACCTCATCAAGCGGCAGGGCCTCTGGGTCGAAGGAAATGTCACGCTCCGCCAGCAGAACTGCCGCAACCACGGCATGACCTGGCTCTTCCGGGTCAACCGCCACGAGCAACTGACGCTCACACCCATCCCTTGACCGTCGCCTGCTCCGCAGGACTGACGAAAGGAACCTATGGAAACCGGGCTCCCTGACTTCAATGGCACGCTGTACCAGATGTTGCTGGCCACCGCACGCGACGCCGCAGGACTCGCCTACTGTCCCTACAGCAACTTTCCGGTCGGCGCCGCGCTGCTCGCGTTCGACGGTAAGATCTACAAGGGCGCGAACTTCGAGACCGTGACGTTCACGCAGACGAAGCACGCCGAGGAGGTCGCGCTCCTTGCGGCGTTCTCGGACGAGGTCTTCGTCCGTGCACAGAGGGCAAGTGTCGACCGGCTGCACACGTTCGAAGCGCTTGCAGTGTTCGTACCGAAGAAGCTCGGCCTCATGCCGTGCGGCAACTGCTGCGCGACGCTCGCGGAGGTCTTCCGAGACCAGCTCATCATCTCGATCACCGGTCCGGGCAACGCAGACTTCGAGCTCGCGCGGTTCAACGCCCTCGCGCCGTACCTGATGCATAGCGAGGACGTCCTCGAATCCTCGCACCCCGAGAGCTGACCACGACAACGGGAAGTGCCTTCACTCCGGCTCGCGCTCATACGCGATGTCCATGGAAGGAGCAGCGATGCAGAAGTTCATCCCGATCCCGAACGAACGGTACATGAAGGGGTACGGCGGCGCATTCATCTTCTTCCCCATGCTGCTGGCCGCACTAGAGCGCTTCCCCTGCACGACCAAGGAACGCTTGTTCCAGGGTATCGACATCGCGTCCGTCGTGGGTACGAGGACGGCGGAATGGGTCATCCCGAAGGACCTGCTCAGTGGGGACGAAGCGAAGTTCGCGACCGCCGACGAGCATCTCTTGACGAGCGAGTTCATGGTCCCCGTCTCGACTCCCGATCGCACCGAGGCGACGCTGAACGGCATCATCGCCTTCACGAACAT
>CAYGGS010000036.1:0-8810 GCA_964349545.1 uncultured Gammaproteobacteria bacterium | reverse complement strand
GAGCAAGAGCCATACAAAGCCGGCATTCTGGATAAACGTCGGCGTGCCCGCCGCGAGCGCGATCGTCGCGGCGAACACGGACAAGCAGTACTACCCTCGCGAAGCTGCAAACTACCGCTACGTCTGGCCGCGCGACGCGTGCTTCACCGTTCTCGCCGCCGAGCTGCTCGGCATACCCGCCGCCGACGGGTTCTTCCGCTGGCTCGAAACGAAACCGGAGGACTTCCAGAAGGACAAGCTGCTCTTTTCCAACTATTCGACGAACGGCCGCATCGGAAGCATGGGGCGGATGTTCCAGCCGGACCAGATGGGCACCGTCCTCTGGACGATCCACCGGTTCTGCAACGGCGATGCCGCAAAGGCCGGGCCGTACAAGAAGCTCATCGAATTAACCTGCGAAGGCCTCGTCGGGGCATGGAACAAGACGTTCTTCCTCCCGAACACCGTCGACCTCTGGGAGGACGGGTTCCGGCAGACCTCGTCGCGTGTCGAGAACAACTTCACCTATTCGATCGCGGCCTGCAGCCGTGGGCTATCGTGCGCGCACGAGCTCTTTCCGAACAAACCATGGAAACAGGCGGCGGACCAAATGCGGAAGAAGGTGCTCGAGGCCTACGACAAGTCGCGCGGCTGCTTCCTCCGGAATCACGGCATAATAGACGATCCGAACGTCGACGCGTCGCTCCTGGGTCTTGCCTGGCCGTTCGAGATCGTCGAGGCCGAGGATGACCGCATGCGGTCGACCATCGAGGTCATCGAACGGGTGCTCATGGACAACGGCGGCATCCACCGGTTCCAGTTCGATTACTTCGACTCGGAAGGGACCGCCTGGGAGGGCGGCGGTACGTGGCCCGTACTCAACTGCTGGATGGCGATCGTGCTGCAGAGGGCAGGCGATCACGAACATGCCATGGATTTCTTCAACTGGGTGGTCGACCGTTCCGGAACGTACATCCCTGAACAGGTGTTCCGTGATTACCGCGTCGGCATCTCGCCGCTCGTCTGGAGCCACGCCATGTTCGTCCTCGCAGCGAAGGAGTTGGGCTATCCCAAGGAGGACCAATGAAAAACCACCGGATCATGATCATCGGCGCCGAAATGGCGCCGTACGCGAAAAGCGGCGGCCTCGGTGACGTCATCGGTGCGCTTCCGACGCACCTCGCACGACAGGGCCATGACGTCACCGTCATGCTGCCGTTCTGGGGCTTCATGCGGCACCGAAATACACCACCGTCCGAGGAGGTCGGGCACGTGGAGGTCATCATCGAAAAGACGACCTATACGGTACGCTTCCGGCGGGCGCGGGTGAACGACAACCTTTCCATCGTGTTCGTCCACAGCGATGAATGCTTCGGGAGGTACCAGGTGCACATGTACGCCCACAACAACGATGCGCTGCGGTTCTTCGTCTTCAACAAGGCGATCATCTGCTTCCTCCGGCAACAGAAGGAGCTGCCGGAGATCATCAACTGCCACGACTGGCACGCCGGATTGGTCCCGAATTTCCTCCATGCAGCCGCGAAGAAGGAACCTGCGCTCGCCAATATCGCGACGGTGTTCACGTTCCACAACCTCCCCTTCCAGATGCAAGGAAACTGGTGGGCGGTCCCCGAGGACAAGGTCGACGACGGGCACGGCAATCCTCCGCGCGAGCTGGACAGGATACGGTGGACGAACTTCATGCGCCGCGGCATCGCCTATGCCGACATCATCAATACGGTCAGCGAGCGGTACGCGCAGGAAGTGCTCACCCCCGAGTTCGGTCAGGGGCTCGACCACCTCCTCGCCCGAAGGAAGAAAGACCTCTTCGGCATCATCAACGGCATCGACTACACGGTTTTCAATCCGCTCTTCGACAGCAACCTCTGGCACGACTACGACTGGAACCGGCTCGACCGGAAGCTGCTGAACAAACGGAAACTACAGGAGCTCGCCGGGCTGGAACAAAGCGACAACACCCCCCTCCTCGGCATGGTGCACCGCATGTCGGAACAGAAGGGCTTCGACCTGATCGAGAGGATCGTCCCCGACCTGATGGAATTCGACGCCCAGATCGTCGTCCTCGGAACCGGCGATCGCGACTACATCCGCATGTTCGAGGACCTCGCGAAACGGTTTCCGAAGAAGGTCGCGTTCTTCACCTCGCCGATCGGTTCGCCCGAGAACAGGGAGGTAAGCTCCCGCATCTACGCAGGTTCGGACATGTTCCTGATGCCGAGCCGCTACGAACCATGCGGGGTCTCCCAGCTTATCAGCTTGCGGTACGGATCGATCCCGATCGTCCACAAGACCGGCGGCCTTTCCGATACCGTGATCGACTTCGACCCGAGGACAGGCCGCGGAACGGGGTTCGTCTTCACCCACTACCGGCCCGAAAACCTGCTCATGGCCCTTACGCGGGCGCTCGAAAACTTCAAGTACCCTCAGGTCTGGGAACACCTCACATGGGAGGCGATGCGGGAATCCTATTCATGGGACATACCTGCCCAAAAGTACTGGAAACTCTATGAATTGGCAATGAAACGGCACGCCGAACGCATTTCCAAAGAAACGATTAAGGACGGTTAGGAGACCACCATGCGCTGGGCAAACTTCTTCCATATTTATCAACCGCCGCGCTGGCCGCGCACGGTCGTTGCGAAGGTCGCACGCGAGAGCTACCGGCCGCTCGTGAAATTCCTGCTGCTGCATCCGCGCGTCAGGATCACGCTCAACATCAGCGGTTCGCTCACCGAGCAGCTTGTGGCGCGGCGGTCGTTCTCCGATATCATCACAGGTGTCCGCACGCTCCTCGGCCGAGGGCAGATCGAGCTTACCGAATCTGCCATGTACCATGCGATCCTGCCGCTCCTCCCCGACCATGAGGTGAAACATCAGGTCCTCCTCAACCACGCGACCAATCGCAAAACGTTCGGTGCAGCTTACCGTCCACAGGGATTCTTCCCGCCGGAGATGGCCTACAGTCCGAAGCTCGGGAAGCTTCTGAACTCGCTCGGCTACCGCTGGGTGCTTCTTGACGGGATCAGCCACCCGAACATCGTCGACTATCTGACGAGGTACCGCATCAACGGCACCACCTTGTCGGCGCTGTTCCGCAACCGGTACGTCAGCGACTACCTTGCCTTCGAAATGAAACGGAGCGGAACGAAACAGTTCCTCGAAACGGTCGAGCGCTGGAGCCACCAGAGAGACCTTCTCATCACCGGGATGGACGGCGAGAACCTGGGCCACCACCGCCACATCACGAAACGACTCTGGCAGTCGCTGGTTCGTCAGCCGCACATCGAGACGATCACGTTGAGCGAGCTTCTGTCGAGCCTCCGCAGCACCAAGACGATCACGCCGCATTCGGCAAGTTGGTCGAGTTCGAGGGCAGCGCTCGGGCGGGGCGTACCGTTCGAGCTCTGGAAGAACCCGAGCAACCCGCTCCATGCGCTGCAGTGGGAGCTCTTCTCGATCGTCCACACGCTGATCCATACACAGGAACGCGCGACGAGATACCCCATCTCGCTTCGGAACGAGTTCGATCAGGCCGTCGCGAGCGACTGGTACTGGTGGGCGTCGCGCGAACCGTGGTGGGACGTGAACATCGTCGTGTCGGCCGCACGTCGTCTCCAGGTGATCGGCGAAGAGTGCGGACCGAACCCCAACGAGAGCGAACGGATACGCGCGCTGGTCGAGAGGATCTCCTCGCTGGCACAGCGCTGGCATCGAACGGGGGCCGCGCAACGCCACGCCGCGCGCTTCCTTAAAGGCGCACAGACGCCTCGCTACCTTGGCGGAAAAAGCGTAAACTACAAGCAGTAATCCTCACACCACACACGTATGCAATGGGCAAACTTCCTCCACTTCTACCAGCCGCCGACACAGAAGCCGTATTGGGTGAAACGCATCACCGACGAAGCGTACCGGCCCATCCTTCGCGGCATGCTCGAACACCCGAACGCGCGGACGACGATGAACATCAGCTCGATCCTTGTGGAGCTCTGGGAGCAGAACGGCGCATCCGACGTCATCGACCTGGTACGCCAACTGCTCGCCAAGGGTCAGATCGAGCTCACCGGCTCGGCGAAGTACCATCCCCTGCTCCCGAAGCTGCCGGATGCCGAGATCATCCGCCAGATCGACCTGAACACCGAGACACATAAGAAATACTTCGGGGACCTGTACAAACCCCGGGGATTCTTCCCGCCGGAGATGGGCATCTCCGAACATGTCGCCCGGCTCGCTTCAGAACACGGATTCGAATGGATCATCATGGACGAACTGTCGTATGACAAGAAGATGAACGGTCCGATGGACCCCAGCACGATCTACACGCTCAGCGGCACGTCCGATTTCAAGCTGTTCTTCCGCGAACGCCGGATGAGCTACAAGATCCTGTCAGGGCAGCTCGGCACGAGCTCGCTCCTGATCGACAGTCTCGGCGACCGCCTGAAGAACCATGAGTACCTGCTCACCGCCATGGACGGCGAGACGTTCGGCCACCATCGTCCGGGCATGGAGCTCCTCCTGTTCGAGATCTACGGATCGAAGAAGGTCGAGACCGTGCTGATGTCGGACCTCGCCTCGACGTTCCCGTCCCGCAGATCGATCGGCCTTCTCCCGTCGACGTGGGCGCTCATGGAAAAGGACCTCGAGCGGGACGTGCCGTTCGCGCGCTGGGACGACAAGGACAACGAGATCCACGCGCTGCAGTGGCAGCTCGTCGACGTCGCGATCCATTCGCTCGATCATGCGTCGAACAAGGAAGGTGAGTACGACAACGCGCGCCACCTCCTCGACCGCGCGCTCCACTCGGACCAGTTCTGGTGGGCGTCGGCAAAGCCATGGTGGTCGCTCGAGATGATCGAACGCGGCGCAAAGGAACTGCGCGACGTCGTGAACCTGACGCCGGGCGCTGACGAGGCCTCGAAGAAGAAGGCGCAGGACCTCTACCAGCGCATCGTGTTCAAGGGATTCGATTGGCAACGTGACGGCGTCGTCGATGCGCTCTCGAAACAGGAGGATGAGGAGGTACGGCAGCGGAGCGACGAAGGCCTGCCGAAGCTCCCGAAAGCGGAGATCACGAAGATCATCAAGAACCTGGAACGCGAGATGAAGCTCGTTGCCGCACGGCAGGAGTTCGAACGCGCGGCCCAGCTCCGCGACCGGATCAAGGAGATCCATCAGTACGAAGACAACGACGCAACGACGCCATGAGTCGGCCGCGTAACGCACCGCTGACCACGAACCGCCGGAACACCTCACGTGTTGCGGATTTTGAGCGTTCCCTCATGGACCGGAGCACAATGCATGCGTTCTTCCAGGAACACCTTCCTTCCATGTACCCGGACTACCGGGGAGTTGCGGGTGTTGCCGCATCACACCAACCCGCGCTTTCGACAACGAGCTTCTTGATGCACTACCACGTCGATATCATGCGACCCGACGGGTCGATCGAACGCAAGAGCATCAGGGGAAATTTCGTCGACTCGGCGACCTACCGCATCATGCAAGCGGTGTATCGCCACCGAAAGCCGACCTACGCTTCCATGCGCCCGCTACTGTACGATGTCCGGCACCGTTACGAGTTCTACGAGGAGGTGCCCGGGACGTCGCTTCGGAACGTCCCGTTCCGCTCGACGCGTTTTGCGCGCCTCGTCGTACCGATCGCCCGAGCGCTCGCCGACCTTCACAAGGTTCCGACCACGGGACTCCGCGAGCTCTCTTGGAACAAGGAGGTGGCATCCATCAAGTTGAACGTCGCGCGCATCACGCGCGAACTCCCCGCGTATCGCCGTACCATCACGGCATGCACGTCAACGCTCATGCGAACCGAGCGTCGCTCATGGCATGCGAACCGAGCGATCGTCCATAACGACTTCCAGGCAAGCAACGTCATCATCGATGGGACGAGGGTCGGGCTCATCGACTTCACACTCAGCGCGGTCGGCAACGCCGCGATCGACATTGGTACGTTCCTCTCGCACCTCGCGGTCATGCTCCATGGCGTTCTGCCATCCACGCGCATCGTACGTCTCCGACGTACGTTCCTCGATGCGTACCTCTCCCGCGCTACACCGACCCGGCGCGCCGCGCTCCGAACGTCGATCGCCGTATTCGAGCTCCGCAGCTGTATCGATATCCTCGCCATCACGCTCATCAACCTCGGTCCGAAGGACAGGAACCGGAACATGTACAGCGCCTTGCTGCGACGGCGGATCGAAACGCTTACCGGTGGCCTTGCACGCACATGAACGTCCTCTTCGCAGCGGCCGAGATCGTCCCGTTCGCCAAAGCCGGCGGCATCGCCGATGTCGTCGGCGCGCTTCCGATCGCGATGAAGAAGCTCGGGGTCGACGTCCGCATCGTCATCCCGCGGTACGAGACGCTTGCCGGAAACCCGCAAGTTGAGGTCGTGTTGGATGACGTACTGGTGAAGGTCGGCAATATCGAGGAACACTGCACCGTATACCAGACCCAGCTCCCACAAACGACGATCCCGGTCTACTTCATCGAGAACGGGACGTACCTGAGCCGCGGCCCCATCTACAACGAACACGGCCAGGAGAACCCGTTCGCCGAGATGTCGCGGTTCCTGTTCTTCAGCAGTGCGGTCGCTGCGGTCATCCCCAAGCTCGGATGGACGCCTGACGTCGTCCATTGCCATGATTGGCATACCGGTATCCTGCCGACGCTCCTCGGCCGTGCCGGGATGGGAGACATCAGGACGGTCATCACCATCCACAACATCGCCCACCAGGGCGTCTGGAACCCGCACGATATCATGACGTTCTTACGAATAGCGGATACGGAACAAGGATGTAATCTCGGGGTCCGTGATGCGCACGGTAACTTCAACGTGCTCCAACAGGGCATCATGAACGCGACCGTCGTCAACACGGTCAGCCCGACGTATGCGAAGGAGATCCTGACGCCGGAGTTCGGGGAGGGTCTGCAGAACACGCTCAATGCCCAGCAGGGAAAGCTCACCGGCATCCTGAACGGCATCAATACCGCGCGCCTTGATCCGATGATCGATAAGGACCTGGTCGCGCGTTATGACCGGAATTCGCTCGATAAGAAGACGAAAAACAAGCTCGCGCTTCAGGAGCAGTGCGGGCTCGAGCAGGATCCCACGATACCGATCCTCGGCTTCGTCGGCCGGCTCGCGGGACAAAAAGGCATTGATTTGATCCTTGAAAATTGTACACTGATAGCGAAGGCCGGCATGCAGCTCGTCCTCCTCGGCACCGGGCTCCCTGACATCGAACGCAAGATCGCGGCAGCGGCAAAAAAACATGCGAGCCACGTCCATGCGAACCTCGGTTTCGACAACGCGTTCGCGCAGCGCATCTACGCCGGCTGCGACCTCGTCCTCGTCCCTTCGAGCTTCGAACCGTGCGGTCTCGTACAGCTTATCGCGATGCGATACGGCACTCCAGCGATCGTGCGCGCGACCGGCGGGCTCAAGGACACCGTCCCTGACGTCGACGCCGATCCGATACGCGGTCTCGGCTTCTCGTTCGACCAGTTCACGGGCAAGGCGCTCTGGAAGGCCACCATCCGTTCGATGAAGTGGTACAACAACCCGAAAAAATGGCGCATGCTGACCATGCGCTGCATGGACCAGGATTTCTCCTGGGACGCCTCCGCAAAAAAATATCTTACGCTCTATGAACGCGCAATGAAAACCATATGACCCACAGCGAAATACGACAGGATTACATCCACGACCGCGTGGTCATCATCTCTCCCGGCAGGAAAAAACGCCCGCACGACTTCCCGACGACCATCGTAACGCAGGAACACGCCGGTCCGTGCTTCTTCTGTCCGTCCGAGCTCAAGAGCGTAAAGGCGCTGCTCACCGTCGGCAGCAAGAACAACTGGAAGGTAAAGGTCATCAAGAACATCTTTCCGATCGTCAGTCCGGACAACGCCGATGCATACGGTTACCAGGAGGTCATAGTCGATACGCCGGACCACGACGTCGAGTTCGCCGACCTGCCGGTCGAGCACATCGACGCGGTCCTCGAGGTCTTCGGCAAGCGTGTCAGGGCGCTCGCTGACGATCCGGAGATCAAATACGTCCTCGCCTTCAAGAACCACGGTGGCAAGGCCGGAGCATCCATCGCGCACGCGCATTCCCAGATCTTCGCTTCCGCGTTCCTTCCGCCGCACATCATCGACAAACGAACGCGGGCCGAAAGCTACCAGATACAAAAAGGTACCTGCTACTACGAGGACACGCTCAAGCGCGAGAAAAGGGCGGGCATCCGCTGGATCGCCGGCGACGAGCACATGGGCGTGTTCGCCCCATACGCCTCGTCGTACAACTACGAGGCCTGGATCATCCCGTGGCGCCACGTCGACAACATTTCGAACTTGACCATCGTTGAACGAGGTTCGCTCGCGACGCATCTGAAGCGTCTTCTGAAGCGCCTCGAAACCATCGGTCTTCCGTACAATCTCTACGCCCACCAGGTCGTGAAGGACAAGGACGAACACCTCTACTTCCGGGTCGCCCCGCGCGGCGACGTCTGGGCCGGGCTCGAGCTCGGTTCGCGCCTCATCGTGAACACCGTTCCGCCCGAGGACGCCGCGGCGTTCTACCGCGGGGATGGCGAAAAGAAGTAGTAATCGAAAAAACGGTAATTCCACAATAAAACGTACAGTGCGGGTTTGAAACCCGCACTGTACGTTTTTGATAATCATTCCCCTTCAATCGTCAAAGTCTGCTTTTTCTTACCGACCATGATGATGTGTTTTCCTCCGCCAAATTCCGAAAATTTCTTGTGCCAGTCTTTCTCGACCTTACCGTCAACCTG
>CAYGGS010000035.1:0-8850 GCA_964349545.1 uncultured Gammaproteobacteria bacterium | reverse complement strand
CCAGGTCGTGCTCCCCGTGAGTTCCTGCCCCGAAGCGCTGCAGGAGTTCGGTCCCGTCCACGCCTCGGCCCGGTAGGCCTTCTGCCCGTTGTCGACATACATCGTGAAGTTCTTCGGGATGACCTTCACGTTGTCAAGCGAGCACCCTGACGCGCCAACCGCGGCCGTCCTGAAGATCCACGAGAACGCGTCGTTGTCGCCCGTCCCGGCCGCCTCGCGGTAGTTCAGGGCGCCGAGGAACCCGTCATGGCCGGCGTCGGTCCCCTTCAGCTGGCCCGACACCACGACGCGGTACCAGGCGTTCGGACCGAGCGGGGCCGTCGGCCGCATCCAGACCTTCGAAACCTTGTTCGGCGGCGTCGTGTCGGCCGAGATCACGACGTTCAGGTCGCCCCCAAGCGACGCACACGTCTCGCCGTCGGTACAGGGCCGTACGTGGAGGTTCGCCGCCGTGATCGTCGCGACGTCGACCGGATGGCTGAACGATGCCGTGATGTCCGCAGCGACGCATGACGATACGCACCGCGGCGCGTAACTGTTGACGATCGGCTGGCCGGGCGGGATCGGTTTGACGGTGTAATCGATCGGGTTCGACGTACCGGCATCGTTCGTGACGGAGACCGGGTATCTCGCCGGCAACGCATCGGGTGTCGTGTCCGGCACGGTAATGCCCGTCACCGCATCATCCCTCCAGTCCATCCTGTCCGCAATGAGCGTGCCAAAATTGACCCGCTTCGTCGTTGACGTCGGGTTGATGCGCTTGCCCTTTGCCGTGAACTGCCAGCCGATGAAGCCGTTGTTCGGCTCGAGCGACGTCAGGCAGGGTCCGTTCGAAGCGAGACCCGACTCCTTGTACCACGGCTCGTCCATGCTCGAGAGCAGACCGAACGGGGCGCCGAACTGGGCTGAAACGCGGACCGGGACACTAACGTCATCGGGACCGCTGTCCGGAATGGTCACCGGGATCTGGGTGTTGCCCCAACCAAGGATATTAGCCGCGCCAAAGGTCGCGCCATTGTATAGAATGTCATCGCCGTCTGCCTGCAGGTCGCCGTTCGGGTCGAAGTTATACCCGTTCACGGTCACGCACTGTCCGTCGGTCCCATGGTTCGGATTGATCGACGTGATGACCGGCGGGTCCGCGCACTTGCCCGGCTCCTTCACCTCGAAGCTCCACGCGCCGTTGACGCTAATTCCGTTCCACGGCGCAAACGGTGTCCCAGCCGGGATCGTCCCGAACTGTAGCATCTTCCCCTGGTCGTCGAGCGGGAACCGGTTGTCGATACCGACCGTAAAAGACGTGTTTGGTTTGAGATCAGAACCCGTGAACGAGTACACCTTGCAGTAATCCTGCGGGTCCGGACAAGCGCCTGGGCAGTCATCCTGGACGTACAACGATCTGCCCGTATCCGGCAAACCCGTGTCCGACAGGAAGAAATAGGGAGTCGTCACGTAGCCTTGGGTGGAGCCGGGACCGGGGTCGAGCGCGCAGCTGCTGTTGTCCGGATCCCACATCGATACGGTGTACTTCAGGAACACCGGCGTCGACGGGCAGGAATCCTTGTACTCGTTCCTGGGATACTCGCCGGCAATAGCCGGCACCACGTCGTTCGTCTCGAACACCCACTCGAACGGGTCGGGGTCCTGGGAATTGTTGCAGAGGTCCTCGACGTCGTTCACGACGATCCTGTACCACGTGTACTCGTCGAGCCTGTTCGCTCCGTTCATCTTGAGGATGAACGATCTCCCGTCGTCACCGGGCGTCACGGAATAGGTCGTCGGATCGACGGGTGTCCCGGAGAGCACGCCCCCGGTGCCGTCCGGTGCCGGATCTGTCGTATAGGGGGTCAGCACGACGGACGCCGGTAGAAGAACGGCCTCACTGTAACGGACATTGATGAGCGGGGTCCGCGGCACGCTCCGGCTGGGCCGCGCGGTCGAGCCGGGCTTGAGGTACTCCGACGTCGGATAGGAAGAGACGACGACCGGACGGTCCGTATCGATCTCCTCCCCCGTTTGCATGGTCCAGGTGTAATACCCGAGGGCCCCATGATCGACACAGCCGTCGAGGTCGGTCCCTACGCCGTTGCTCGAGCGGCACCCGCTGATACCGTCGTTCTTAAGGTCGCTGATCGACTTCGGGATGGTCACACGGTACCAGGTGTTCATCGCGAACAGCGCGGGTTCATGGAAGAACGTGATCGTTTTCCCGGTATTGAAGGGGGGCATTTTCGCGGCCCACACCGCGCCCTTCTTCTTTTCGGTCGGGTACGTCGGGGCGCTGGAATCGACGAACTGCTGCGGATCGACCCCTGCGTTCCCATGGATGCCGTCGAGGGCGGAATCTACCGTGACCGTAACGACGTCCGCATCGGCGCAGTTCTCCTGGGCGTCGACGCCGGTGCACTGTTCGATCTTCAGCGTGCTAGCATCGACGGCATCCTTAACGGTCTGCCCGTTCAGGACACGGTTGAACGTGATGTTGACCCCGCTGCAGAGGGACACGCCGTGGCGGTAGTCAGCGGGGGCGTTCTCGCAGGAGGTCGTGATCGACCTGATCTCGAGACCGATGGTACCCGAGCCTGCACAAATCGGGTCCGTGGGATGCGTCACGCAATAGCCCGGAGCGGCAGGTCCGCCGCTGCCGCCGGAGGCGCCGAGGATCTTCTGGACGACGAACACGACGATCGCCCAGGAGATCAAAACGACGACGAGGCCGATCACCGCGTCGATGATGATCCGCTTCGCCTTCTCGATCTTCTCGGCATTGCCGGCCGCGGTCATCCAGATGATGCCGCCGTAGATGATGAGGACGACGGCGACGAGCGCAAGGATGCCGAGGATCCACTTGATGACGTTGATGACGATCGTCTTCAGGTCGGTGCTCGTCAGTCCGACCGTTCCGCCGATGTTGTCGGCGATGGTGAACGAGGTCTGCGCGGATACGGTATAAAAACATAACAGCGCGCCCACGGCGATGCAGCAGACGAGGCCTACGACGAGGAATTTCGAGCTATGTTTTGCTGTGCGCCCCATGTGTTGTTAGGTTTTTTACTTCGCGTCGAGCACGCGCTTCGCGACGGCCTGCACCGCGGTGCCGTCGGCTCGGCCCTTCACTTTCGCCATCACCGCGCCCATGACCTTTCCGAGCTGCTGGATATCGGTGACGCCGAGCGCCTTTACGGTCTCGTTCACGATGGCCGTCAGTTCGTCCTCGGTCAGCTGCGCCGGGAGGTACTTCGCGTACACGGCCGCGTCGGCCTGCTCGTGCGCGGCGAGCTCGGGCCGTCCGGCGGCCTGGTACTGCGCGGCCGCCTCGTTCCGGCGCTTCGTCTCGCGGGCAGCGATCTCGACCGTCTCCTCGTCCGTGAGCTCACGGCCGACCTCGATCTCGCGGTTCTTGATCACCGACTTCAGCATGCGCAGCGCCGAAACGACGCCCTTTTCGCTCGACTTGAACGCCTTCTTATAGTCGGCTTCGATGGTCTGCTGGACGCTCATGGCCTCGTCGGGATACGCGGAAGTGGTTTCGGCTTGCGGCCGGAACGCCCGGCGAACGTCTCATCGAGCTTGCCGATCTTGCGGAGATAGTCCTTCCGTTCACGTATGGACTTCCTCCGGATCGCGTCCTCACGCTGCTCCCGTTTGGTCTTCGGGGATTCGTAAAAACGCGCGCGCTTGGCGCGGAGGAGCACTCCGCTCTGTTGCACCCGTTTCGTGAACCGACGGAGAAGGCTCTCCATTGATTCGCCGTCTTTTCGTTTGACTTCAACCAAGCGTATCACCTCCTTTTCGATGGTAGGGTTTCTTTGCTGGAGCAAAGATGCATGTGCACAAAAAATATCGTCATGAGTATACCATGTTCACTACGCTTCGTCAAAATATCGAAAAACAGCGTTTTTTACCTGAACGAGGCGTTTTTTACCTGAAGGCCGCCGCCATCGGACCGAGCCTCTCTCCGCCGATGATATGGAGGTGGATATGATCGATGACCTGCCCGCCGTGGTCCCGGACGTTGAACACGAGGCGGTAGCCGTCCTTCGCGATCCCCTTCTTCGCGGCGATCTCCTTCGCGCGCATCACCATCTCGCCGACGAGCCCCGTGTCGTCCGCTGACAGGTCGGCCACCGATGCGATGTGCTTCCGCGGGATGACGAGAAGGTGCACCGGGGCGACCGGATGGATGTCCGCAAATACCACGAGGTCGTCGTCCTCGTACTCTTTCGTCGAGGGGATGCTTCCCGACGCGATGCGGCAGAAGAGACAGTCGGAATTCATGGCGTCGGAGGCGGCGTCGGTACGGCCGCGGTCTTCGACAGTCGCTTCTGGATCTCCGGGACGATCTTTGTGTAGTCGACGACCTCCTGGATGCCGTTCTCCATGTCGCGGATGAGGATGGTGCCGTCCATGATCTCCTTCTGGCCGACGATCAGCGCGAACTTCACGCCGAGCCGGTTCGCGACCTCGAGCTGCGGCTTCAATCCGTCCTTCGAGAACGATTCCGCGACGCTGATGTTCAGCGAGCGCAGCACCTCATAGAGCTTCAATCCCTTCTTCCTGGCAGGCTCGCCGAGCTGCCCGATGAAGATGTCGGGCGACGTGACCTTCGGAGCGTACTGCCGCTCGTGCATCTTCGTGACGAGCCGCTCGATGCCGCCGGCGTATCCCGCCGCGGGGACCTGCCGATTGCCGAGCTGCTCGACAAGGTCATCGTACCGGCCGCCGCCGCCGAGCGCCGACTGCGCACCGTCGGCTCCCCCCTCCTCGTACACCTCGAACACGGTGCGGGTGTAGTAATCGAGACCGCGGACGATGCGGGAATCGAGCGTGTAGGGCACCTCGAGCTCACCGAGGTACTCGAGCGCGTGGACGAAATGGTCGTTACACGCCTCGCAGAGATGATCGACGGTCTGCGGCGCGTCGAGGCTCACGGTGTGGCAGTCGGGCTCCTTGCAATCGAGGATGCGGAGCGGATTCTTCAACAGCCGCTTCTTGCAGTCCTCGCAGAGGGAGTTCTTCCGCGACTTGAAGTAATCCGTCAGCAGCCGGACATACCCCGGGCGGCACGCCTTGTCGCCGATGCTGTTGATGTGCACGTTGACCGGGATGCCGAACTCGCGGTACACCGAAACGGCATGGTACGCGATCAGTGCGTCGATGGCCGGGTTCGCGTCGCCGAGGACCTCGAAGCCGAACTGCCAGAACTCGCGGTACCGTCCGGCCTGCGGGCGGTCATGGCGGAAGAATGACGAGATATAGTACAGCTTGACGGGCTGCGGCCAGCTCACCATGCCGTGCTCGAGGTAGGCGCGTGCGACGGACGCCGTATTCTCGGGACGGAGCGCGAGCTTGTCGCCGCTCCGGTCGATGAAGGTGTACATCTCCTTGTCGACGATGTCGGTATCCTGTCCGACCGAACGGTTGAAGAGGCTCGCTGCTTCGAGCACGGGGGTCTCGATCCGCTGGAATCCCGCGCTCATCGCGATGCGTGCGACGGCGCTGGTCGCGGCGTCCCAGTACGGTTGATCGGCAGGCAGCACGTCGCGCATGCCGCGGAGGAGCTGCGGCTGTCCCTTCACCTTCTCGGGCGGCGCATCAGGCTGCGGAGTCTGCTGGGTCCTCTGCGGGAACGTCATAGGACGGGCTGCTGAAGGGTCGTTCCGGAGTACGGCGGCGTCGAGAACATCGTGATGGAATTCAGCGGCCACGCCCTGATCCAGGTCCGCCCGATGATCTCCTTGCGGGCCAACACGCCGAAGTACCGCGAGTCGAGGCTCGCCTCGCGATTATCGCCGAGCACGAAGTATTCGTGCGGCGCAAGCTTCAGGTCGACCGAGCCCGACGTCCTCACGGTCGGGTCGAGGTACGCTGATTCGTCCAGCACGACGCCGTAGGGATGCGATTCGTTGAAGATGACGACCTGTTCGTTCGCGATCTGGATGCGCTCCCCGGGAAGGCCGATCACCCGCTTGATGAGGAAGTCCGACTCGAGCTGCGGCTTCCGCATCACGACCACGTCACCGCGGCGCGGTTCATGGAACCGGTACGACAGCTCGTCGATGACGAGGTACTGGTTGTCGTGGAAGTTCGGCTCCATCGAGGCGCCCTTCACATAGAAGGGCTGGATGAGGAAATAGCGGACCGGGATGATGATCGCGAGCGAGATGATGACGACCTTCGCGACCTCGACGATGAACGACGTCGCCGATTCGGCGAAGCTCGGGACGATCTCCTGCCGACGCAAGGAAGCCCGCGGACGCACCAGGCCGATCGTCGGCCGTTCCCGCGAAGCGCCGCCGTCCTTCGTACTGTCGTTCTTTCGTACCATGGGTGTCCTCCGTTATGGATCGCGTACGCGACCGCCTCACGCCGTCAAATAATTCACGCTGGTGGCCGCTGAAGGTATCGAACCCCATACAAACGCTCCGCGTTTTTCGGGGACCTATCCCGCACCGTAACGGTGCGGAATGAATACGGCTTTCCTTGAACTCGCTCTCTGGTGGTCGCACCTGGGTTCGAACCAGGGACCTTACGGATGTGAACCGTACGCTCTAACCAGCTGAGCTATGCGACCATGTGTAGGCGAGCAATTAAGAAGTAAGTACTAGGATGTCTTTACCAGCTGTTTGCCCCGTATACGAACGGAGCATTGCGGAGGTCGTTATACGGGCAGCTAAGCGGCCATGACAGGCGCTCTCTTCGCCCAACAACCACCAGGGGCTGAAATTCAACGGTAGTAATCAAAAATCGCTTATGTTAGCACAAATCATGGCAATTGTATCATGTTTCAACCTGTTTTGCAAGGCGTGGGCCGATGGCGCTAAGCACCATCATTCCATCGGCGCTCCGATACAGCCCCCGCTGATTAATTGACGATATTCGTTGGTTACCCTATACTTCCCTTCGAGACGGCACGAACATCCCATGCCGATTAATAGTTTACACACGAACCAGCAACGGGAAACCTACCACGTTCCGATGGCGCCTCCGCCGAGGAAGGGGTCTTTGTATTGGTGGAAGATCGGCGGCTCGCTGCTTGCCGCGATCATCATCATCATCGGCATCATCGGATACAAGATCCTCGCCGCGGTCAACTCGACCGGCAACGGCAACGAGCGTGTCTCGGTCATCCAGCAGCTGAGCCACCTCGTCATGAACCGAGACGTGCAGCTCAAGGGCGAACCGCAGGATCGCGTCAACATCCTCCTGCTCGGCATCGGCGGCGAAGGCCACGACGGGCCGCTCCTGACCGACACGATCATCTTCGCGAGCGTAAGACCGTCGACCGGACAGGTCACGCTGCTCTCGATCCCCCGCGACCTCGCGGTCGAGATCCCGCGGTACGGCATCCGGAAGATCAACCATGCGAACTCCTTCGGAAAGGACATGGACTATCCGGGCGGCGGTGAACAGCTCGCATCCGATATCGTCGCAAAGACCATCGGCCAACCGATCAACTACTTCGTACGGATGGACTTCGATGGTTTCAAGGACATGATCGACGGGCTCGGCGGCATCACCATCACCGTTGAGAAAAGCTTCTCGGATTCCCAGTATCCGACCAGCAACTACGGGTACCAGACGATCAGGTTCACCGCCGGTTCGCAGCGCATGAACGGCGATACCGCGCTCAAGTACGTCCGGTCCCGTCACGGCAACAACGGCGAGGGTTCGGACTTCGCGCGCAGCCGACGCCAGCAACTGGTCCTCGAAGCGTTCAAAGACAAGGTATTCTCGATCGGCACGCTGCTCAATCCCGGGAAGATCGGATCGACACTTACCTCGCTCGGCAACCACACCCGGACGAACCTCGAGGTGTGGGAGATGCTGCGAATCGCGAAGATTGTCCAGAACGGGGACGGCGGCATCACCACGAAGGTGCTCGACAACTCGGCGCCGAACGGGTTCCTCAAGGACGTCACCGGCATCGACGGCGCCTACCTCCTGATGCCGAAGGACGGGACGTTCCGCGCGGTCCAGGCATTCGCAAAGGGCCTCTTCATCCAAGGGTCCCTTGCCGGGGAATCGGCACATATCGTCATCAGGGACGGATCGGGTCGTACGGGCGCCGCGAAGACGGTCGCCTCATCCCTCGAAGCGCTCGGGTTCCCGACGCCGACGATCGACACGACGGCGGTCGCTTCCGCCGCTGCCGTGACGACGCTCATCGACGCCACGGGCGGCGCGCGGCCGAACTCGCTGCAAGTGCTCCAGGACTACCTGAGGATCACCGCGCTCTCGGCGACCGCATTGAGCAGCCTCCCGTCAACCCCGTCGTACGTGAGCACCGTGAACGTCAACGGCGCCGTTACGACGACGCCAGGCGTCACCGACTTCGTCATCACCATCGGCAAGGACTTCTTCGCCACCACCGATTCAGCGTATGGTTCGTCGACCTACCTGCGGTCGGGTACGACGACGAACACGAACGCCGCGACCAACACCAACAAGAACTCGAACGTGAACGACCTTCCATCGAAGAACACGAATACGAACAAAAACACCAATGCCAATGCCAATGCCAATGCCAATGCCAATGCCACGAAGAACGCTACCATCAACGTGAATTCGAGCGCTACCGTGAACGCGGCAGCCAACTCGAACAGCAACGATGACGCGATCATGGATTCGAACACGAACCAATGACCGACACGCTCCTCATCGTCGGGCTCGGCAATTCCGGCAGGAAGTACGAACACACCCGGCACAACATCGGTTTCCGCGTGCTGGATGCGCTGCACCGGAAATCCAGCGAGCCGTTCGGGAAATGGAAACCTGATCCAGGCGACGTCAGCCACGTCGCTTCGCGCGACGGCCGGACGCCCGTCGTGGTGCTGCTCAAGCCACAGA
>CAYGGS010000034.1:0-8879 GCA_964349545.1 uncultured Gammaproteobacteria bacterium | reverse complement strand
GTGTTGGGGGTTCTCCCGCCACCTTAATCTAAAAATCTAAGGAAGGCGGGATCCCGCTCCGCGGGAGAATCCCTCAGGGCGCACCATCGGGAAAGAATCCTTGTCGATAACTTTATCCGCCGAAGTCCACCGTAGCGTCAGCGACGATGGACAAAGGCGGGTCCGGGCGCACCATTCAGTAATTCGCATCTATGAACCAGTCGTCCTCACCGGAAACGGCAGAAATAACCGAACCCGAGATCGAAGCAGGGGAAGAGCATCCGCAGGAATGGCTCAACATGCGCCGTGAACGTGCGTACGCCGCGGTTACCGATGAAATCCGTACCAACATGGAACGCGGGAGGAGCGCAGGCGACCTCCTCGCCAGCGTGGTAAGGAACGGTACACACTATACGCATCTCGGGACCGTCGAGCGGTTCAAGAGCCTATCACCACAGGAACTGGATACGATACGCTGTTATGACGTCCACTCGGTCTACGCCTCTCAAGTAGCGGGGACGAAGATCACCCGCCCGATGTTCGTCATCGAGGATGCCGCAACCTACCGAAAACTCGAATCGACGTACGGACTCACGGAAGGCACCTCCGACGGGGTCGCGCTTCCGGATATCGTCTTCAACGATTTACCGAACTGGCGTGATATCAGCGTGGTCCTTTCACGTAACAACGACCGTGCGATCCGACACGAGATCCAGCACAGCATCGATCCGAATCTCAGCAAGCGCAAGGGATACGACCGTATCGTCGGCGAATTGTTCGCATACGTCGCAGGGGACAGGGACAAAAACGTCATCAATTGGGCGGGGGTTGAGCGCGGCGTATTATCGTCCAGTTATCATGGAAAATATTCAGGTCAGGTTCCCGAACAGCAGCAATACTCATATGATGAGTGGAAGACGAAAGTAGCCGAGGCGCTCGCGAAGGTCAAGGAAATGGTCGATGGGATGGGGGAACTTCGCGCAATGCGCCGTCTCGCAACCGTGAAGACGCTCGATGAGCTGCTCTCGCTCCAGGTTGGAGAACTTTTCCAAGAACCGGCATCAGCATGAAACGCCACATTCGAAACATATAAAATCTGCCGACGTCCCGTGGACCGAAAAACCAGGCTACAGCAAGAAGATCCTGCTGACGCCCGAGCTGCTCGGCAAGCCCGGCTTGCTTGTGCAGTCGCTTCGCATCAAGCCCAACGAGGTCTGCGCTCCGCACCTACACAAAAAGCAAACGGAGATTTTCTATTTCCTCAACACCAACGGCGAATTTTCCATCAACGGGAAGAAAGTTGATTTATCGGCCGGCGACGCGTTCGTGGTCGAACCGAACGACGTCCACACCGTGCGCAATGACTCGGACGAGGACTTCCTCTACGTCGCGTTCAAGTTCGACTGGGTCGAGAACGACTACTTCGAGGCGTAACCTCGAAACCTCCAACCTCAGAACCTATTCCCTCTTCTTGTATTCCCCGAACACGCTGACCTCATTGATGAGATCGGGGGTGGTATCCTGTTCCGAGCCCCAGCGGATACGTGCCAGTTCCTCATCGGAAAAGGCTTTCTCCCTTTCCTGCAACAGACGGACATGCGTGCCGAGCGACCTCGCCAGCTCGTAGTCGCCCCAGTCCACGGCGTCGCCCGATCCATCGTCAAGATAGATGACCTGGCTTCTTTCAGGTCCCGAGATCACCTGCGCCCAACGACCATCGAGCTTGACCAGATCAAGCACGTGCGGACGGTCATAGGCAGCTTGCTCTTGAAGTTCTCGTTCGCGCCCTTCCGAATTTGCCATAATGCCATTCTACCATACCGCTCACTTCGCATATATTTGACTATTCGATGCCCATCAGTTAAAGTAGCGCCGATTCACGGCAACCATTCCACGCGTGAAACACCCGTGTCGGAGGGCACATGAAACCGTTCGTTCTTACGCCGTACGCTTTCGGCGCCGTGCTGAAAGAGGAGGTCGCGCTCCTCGACCGCATCCGTGAGGCGATGACCGCCTTGCCCGACCTCGATCTCGGCCGGGACGATGGCGGCGATCCCTACTTCGTCTCCTGCCACATGGTTGCGCGTGCGGTAGCGACGGTCTACGGCCTGCAGTTCAGGGACGGTAGGTTCAACGGCGATGTCGAGCATTCGTGGTGCGTCACCGCGAACGACAACATCGTGGACGCCTATCCGGTCGGCATCCTTGGAGGACCGCTCCTGGTCGTCGGACCGACGTGGTCGCGGCTCTACGTCGAACAGCCGCCGCAGCTCCTGAAACTGGCCCACATCGACACCCAGCGGTTCGGAAACGCGGTCATCCGCGTCACCGAGGCGCTCCGAAGCGTGGCACGCGCCTGACCGTGCGCATGGATCAGATCATCCGGCGTCGTATGCATTCGCATGCGGCGCCGGCTTCACCTATACTGAACTACCTCTCGCTGAACACGATCGCGTTCGGAAGGTTTCGGCCGGGGCCGACCTTGTACGCGCCGCGATACCAGAGCGCGGTTGAGCCGCCGCCGTCCAGGTTCATCGCGTAGTCGAGCTTCATCGATTGCATGATCCTGCCGAGGTCGGGTACGGTCGCGTTCCGTGCGACGACGAGGTAGACGACCGTTCCCCTGATGCCGATGCCGCTGCGGTACATCTTCCCCGTGCGCTGCTTCGTGTCGAGCTGGTCCATGCGCCAGCCGGTCAGGACGTACTTCCCGCGATCGATGAACGTCGGGCCGTTCGAGATCGCAGCGGTGAGGATCGGCGCTGCCGGATCGATCTCGGCGGGGCCGCGGAGCCGCGGCAAGTACGGGTAGGTGTCGGTGTCCGCATAGAAACGGAACTTCCGGTTCGCGTCGAACGTCAACATCGCACCGCGGTGGTTGAAACGGTTCTGCGCGGCGTTGACGTACGTCCTGTTCCGCGCATTGAACACCGTCCAATAGTAATTCCCGGCGGGGCCGCAGGTTTTGTAGTCGGCGGGACAGAAGTACGAACCGTTGATCGCGGCGAACCCCTTGCCCTGATCAAGATACGCCTTCAATGAACGCGTACGGCAGCTGACATTGTAACAGATCGCGCCGGTCGTTCCGGTGTACGTCCTGATCTTCAGCTTCGGATTGCTCAGATTGATCTTCACGAGGTCGATGCTGTATCTCACCCGCCCGACCGTGACGGTCTTCCTGACGTACGAGTCGTACGGATGCGACGTCGCAGCGTGAACGGATGGCGTCATGCCGACCATAACGGCCCACGAAGCAGCGATGGCTGCTGCCAATATGCCCTTCCTGCCCGATCGTTGCCATTCTCGTGCGATCACGGTACCGTGATGGTACCACGCGCCGTCGGGACTATGGAAGTGAGGACATTCCGGTGCTACACTACACCCATATCGTGTCCAGTCACGGACGATAAAAACAAAACGCGGAGGGCAGCCTGGAAAAAGGGCTGTTCTTCGCTCTCACCGCAGTTGCCGAGTTCTCGACAGCACCCTATGCTGATGCCACAGCCGCATGACGGCCGTCCTTATGAACATACTCGACCCAGAAGCGATCGTTCGGTCCGCCGGATACCTCGGTATCATCGCCATCGTCTAAACGGAGAACGGCCTGTTCAATGGATTTGGCGAAAAAAAACCGTCTCCAATATCGGCGGCGAGGACGGGCAGTCGTTGCGAACGAAGTGAGCCGGCTACCCCGTTAGCAGCGATTGTATTAGTACTTATTGATCACCGGCCTACTTGGTGACCCGAGTCCCGCCGAATGGCGGGACAACCCGCTGCTTAACCCCGCACCAACGCTCGCTTCACCCACATGGTACGGGGCGAGGGAGGCGGCTGTTCGCGACTCGCTTGGTGACCCGAGGAGGATTCGAACCTCCAACCCATTGCTTAAGAGGCAATTGCTCTACCATTGAGCTATCGGGCCAAGCGAGTCGCGAACACTTGATTGAGTCCCGATCTCGACCGTTGGTCGAGATCGCGGATCCTCGACTCGCTCCGCGAGTCGGGACTATCAGACCATGACGCGGACCAGTGTACCGCATTCCTCTTCGACATGCAAGACCGGACGACCCTTGTTGCGTCGGGCGTTTTCACCTATACTGGAACATGTTCTCTATCTAAAAAGTAATCCACAGCGATGACACAAAATAACAACCATGCGTCTCCGCCGATCGTACCGGCCGAGCCGGTCGAAGTACAGGCGGGCTTTTTCGTTCCGCGGAAGATGTTCTTTACGAAGGGCGTCGGCCGGCACCGCGAGAAACTCGCGGCTTTCGAGGCCGCGCTCCGCGATGCAGGTATAGAACGGTTCAACCTCGTCTACGTTTCCAGCATCTTCCCGCCGCAGTGCAAACGCATTTCACGGGAGGAAGGTTTGAGGTGCATTTCGCCCGGCCAGGTGGTCTTCGTCGTCATGGCACGAAACGAAACCAATGAACCGAACCGGCTCATGGCTTCATCGATCGGCCTCGCTCGGCCGACGGACAAGGCGAACATGTACGGCTACCTTTCGGAGCATCACTCCTACGGCCAGACCGAGGAGAAGTGCGGCGAGTACGCCGAGGACCTTGCTGCTTCGATGCTCGCATCCACCCTCGGCATCTCCTTCAACCTCGACACCGACTGGGACGAGCGCGAAAAGATCTATAAGATGTCCGGCAAGATCGTCGAAACGACGAACATCACGCAATCTGCGCTCGGCGATAAGAACGGCCTCTGGACCTGCACGCTCGCAGCGGCAGTGCTGATACTGTAGGATCATCACTACAATCAGAACGGAGCGGGATACCTCATGGGTAGCCCGCTCCTTTGATTTCCTCCTCCCACGGAACGATGTCGATCTCGAGGTCGGAACCCGTCACTCGTCCAGCAGCGGAGGCTGTTCGGGCGTGAACGCACCGATGACCTCCTGGTGCTCCCCGTAGACGAGGAGCAGGTAGTTGCCCGATCCACGGTACGCGTAGACCATGCCTCCTGGTGCCGTACTGTTCAACGCGATCGGCTTTCCGCTGAACGGGTTCAGCGGGACCTCATCGTACGGCGGTACGCACATGATGAGCTCTGTCGCCTCGGCGTTCGCAGGATACCCGTAATGCGCTGCACGGTATCCCTCGAGGCGTGACTGGAACGCCTCTGCGATCGCGAGCGACCGACTTGCCGCCCCCATGGTCCGCTCCTTGACCTGGGAACCGTTGATGGCGAGCGCGACCGCCGATGCGATGACGACCATGACCGCGACGCTTGCCGCCACTCTCGCTTCGCCACGGAACTTCAATGCTCCTCCTCCTAGCTGTTGGGGAACGTTCCACCAATCCGCCGCGGATACTCCGGGCGTGTCGGTGGTGCTGCCCCGTAGATGACGGTCCCACCACGAACGCGACCGACGATCGTCCAGATCACCGTCCGGTCCTCGCCGATCACCGTAATGGTGTCGGTGCAGCAGTCCTCCGAGACCGCGTAGATCAGCGCACCCGGCTCCATCGCACGGACGGTCCTCGGCTCGGTCGGAAGGTTCGTACGCGTGTTGAGCACGCCCTTGTAGAGCGGCCTGACCAGCTCCATCAGCCGATCGAGCTCGTCAGCGGTCGGGTAGCGCTCGTTGCGCTCGGCGAAGATGTCCGCAACTTCCTGGACGCGTTCGGCGTTCGCGAGCGAACCTCTTTCGTGCTCGTTCCGCTGGCGCCGCTCGAAGTTCGAACGGGCGAACGCGAACACAACGGCACATAAAAGACCCAGCAACAACATCGCTACGAGCGCCCTTCCCGGCTTCCCCTGCTGCTCCATGACAGCTCCTCCTCCGATGAGAGACTGACGGCGAACTTCACGATGGTCGAGAGATGTGCTGCAGCGACGTCCGCGCATCGGTGCGGCGCACCTCTCGACCGGTTTCAGCCTTGAGTCGACGATAAAACGAACAAGGTAGTACTCTACCCGACTGACGGTTCCGCGTCAAGCGTCCGCGCGGACGGTATCGAACAGTTTTGCATACACCGGCGACACGGTCCGCATGACATCGTCCCATGTCCATGGCCGCACCGGAACCCGCGCTTCGTGCGTTCTTTGTATTACCGTCGCCAGTGCTTCCACCAACTGGGGCTCGGTCCCGATCAGCGACACGAGCCCGTCAGATTTGGGTTCGATCTCAGGAACGAACCCGATCCGCGTCGAAACCACGGGAAGCCCGACGGCGAGCGACTCGAGCACGACGGTCGGTCCGCCCTCGCCGGGCAGAGAAGTCACGACAAGGGCATCGGCGGCATTGTAGTACGCGTTCATCTGCTCGCGCGACACCATACCGACGACCTGCGCGGCGGTCTCCACGCCCATCCTCCGCATCATCGCAACAATCCGCGCCTGGTACGCACGCGAGTACATCGGCCCCAGCATGAACAGGCGTACATCGACGCTCTTCCGTAATTCTGCGAACGCCATAACGAGCGGCTCAAGGTTCTTCACCGGCGCGAACCCGCCGACGTTGAGCAGTAGTTTCGCATCTTCATCAAAGCCGATGGCCTGACGCGCAACCGAACGGTCCATCGGTGCAAACACGCCGAGCTCGGGTGCCATAGGACAGAACGAGAACGGCAATTTTCGCTGCTCATAGAAACGCCTGTCGCGCGTGTTCACGAGCAAGAAGTGGCGTATCTTTTTCATTGCGACATTCTCGAACAACTGCTCGACCACGAACAATAGCGCCGCGAACCAGCGCCGTGGATTGCGAAGATTCTCGATGGGTCGATGCGTAGCGCCATGGTAGTGCGCGACCACCGGCGCGTTCACCGTCAACGCGACGGCGTACGACTGCCAGTTATGGTAGTCGTGCAGGTGCACGACGATGTCATGCTCCCGCGCTTCATTTTTCAATGCCTTCAGCAAGGCCATCGACAGTTCACGGCCGGGCGACAGAAAGAACCCCGACGGGAACAGCCGGTACGTTACACCGTCCTTTTCGTAGCGCTGTTCATCGCGCAGTGCGGCATCGATCGACCACGACTCGATGCGTGCATCGAGGTGACCGTTCAGTTTCCGCGCGAACTGGCTATGCCAGCCGTAGTAACTGCCCTTGACCGCGTCCTGGTTCAGGCGCGACCGCGAGAACGAGGCGATGTTGATGATCTTACGCATGACGTCACTCTACCATAATTACTACACGCTCATCAGAAAAACAAAAATTGACGAACGAGCTTGTTTGCCGTTTGAATAAAATACGAACGTCAGAACAGGAACTTATTGAGCGGTGTTCTCCGAATGCTTCAGTGAATCCTTCAACGTCTTCCCCGCCTTGAACTTCGGGACCGTGACCGCCGGGATCTGGATCTTCTCGGTCGGGTTCTGCGGATTGACGCCCATGCGCGCTTCGCGACGCTTCGCCGAGAACGTGCCGAAACCGGTGAGCGTCACCTCGCCGCCGGTTTTCAACGTCGAAATGACCGCGGATTCGAACGCGTCCAACAGGTCTTCCACCTGCTTCTTTGCGAGGCCCACTTTCGCGGACAGGGAATCGATGAGTTCTGCCTTGTTCATCGTGCTCACCTCCTTTCGGCTGTACCTATTGTAGGCACTATTGGATGAGTTGTCCACTACCACCTGCTATTTCCCTGACATCGAATAACCGCCGTCTACGAGGATCGTCTGCCCGGTTATGAAACTTGCTCGATCGCTCAGGAGAAACAATAGTGCTTCGGCGATTTCTCCCGGGATTGCCGGACGACCAAGAAGCGAACTCTTCGCTTGCTTCCACACGGCATCGTTCCAGGTGTTCGTCATCCCGGTTTCCGTGAAACCCGGTGCAACGGCATTGACCGCAATGTCAGGAGCGAACTCCTTTGCGAGGGACGCCGTGAGGCTGACGATCGCCGCCTTACTGGTCGAGTATGAGATACCTCGTGCTGTCGCCAAACTCGGAATGCCACGTATCGAGGAGATATTTACGATCCGACCTGATTTTTGTTGACGCATGTACGGAAGTACCGCCTGACAGAAATGGATCGTACCAAGAACATTGACGCGATATTCTTCCAACCAATCCTCGTCCTCCGTTTCTAAAAAAGGTTTCGGTTTTACGATGCCGGCCGAATTGACCAACCCATCGATCCTTCCAAAGATTTCGACCACGCGCTTGATCTGTTTCTTTACTTCTTGTTTCTGTCCTACATCGCAAATAATTTTCATGGCGCCGAGACCCTTCTCGATCTTGTTCAGGTCCGCGCTGTCCGTCTTGCCATGTATGATAACGCGCGCGCCATGCTGCACTGCAAGTCGCGCTGTCTCTGCACCGATTCCTCGCGATGATCCAGTGACCAGAACGATTTTATCCTTCAACTGCTGGTCCATATATGATCAGGGTATGTCGACCTCACGGTCGATCCGCTCGATGTTGACCGTATGGCGGGTCTTCGGGTCGATCTCGATGAGCACGCTGTTGAACCGGCACCTGCCCTCTTCGGGCGGCTCGAACTTGCCGCCGAGCGGCGACTTGAAGCGTTTCAGTACGTGGTCCTTCGCGATGCCGATGACCGTGTCGCGGCCGCCGACCATGCCGATGTCGGTGACGTAGCCGGTCCCCTGCGGCAGCACCCACGTGTCGGCCGTCGGAATGTGCGTGTGCGTGCCGGCGATCACCGACGCGCGGCCGTCCGTGTACCATCCGAACGCGACCTTCTCGCTCGTCACTTCGGCATGGAAGTCGACGATGATCGCCGAAAGGCCGTCCTTCGCGCCGTCGTACGTCTTATAGATATCATCGAACGCCCTGAACGGATCGTCGACGCCTTCCTTCATGAACACGCGGCCGAGCAAATTGATGATGAGCACCTTGCGCGAACCGACCTCGATGACGCGGCAACCCTGGCCCGGAGTTCCCGGGGGATAGTTCGCCGGACGGATCATCGGGACGTCCGACC
>CAYGGS010000033.1:0-9049 GCA_964349545.1 uncultured Gammaproteobacteria bacterium | reverse complement strand
GAAACGCGCTGCCGTCGAGGAACGCGCGGTCGCCGACCGGCACGTGAAGGAAGCTGCTGAAACTGCCGAGAAGGCCGAGGCAACGAAGCAACCCGCCCGCGAGGTGTCGAAGGAAGAGCTCGAGAAGAAGCTTGAGGAGATCCTCACGGATGAAACATTGGGAGAATGACGATGGACTCCTGACACCTGACACATGACGGTCTACAACAACGCCGTCAAGCGTCAGGAGTCAACAGTCAAGCGTCCCTAACAATCACCCCTATGGCAATGTCACTCAACAAAGTAACGCTCATCGGGAATCTCACCCGGGATCCCGAAGGTCGCACCACCACCGGCGGGCAGAACGTCTGCACGATCGGCGTCGCCACCTCGCGCCGCTGGAAAGACAAGACCTCCGGCGAACTGAAGGAGCAGGCCGAGTTCCATAACGTCGTCGCCTGGGGCCGCCTCTCGGACATCGTCACGCAGTATCTGAAGAAGGGCAGCAAGGTATACGTCGAGGGCCGCCTCCAGACCCGCTCGTGGGAGGACCAGACCGGCACGAAGAAGTACCGCACCGAGATCGTCGCAGAGAACATCATTATGCTCGACCGCGCCGGCAGCGCGCAGCCGGGACCGGTCGCCGAGAAGGCGTCCGCAAGCCCTGCAGCAGCCGCGCCGGAGGAAGAGGAGATCAATGTCGAAGACATCCCGTTCTAACGTCGCGCGGGCGCCGAAGTACTGCCACTTCTGCATCAACGCGATCAACGATATCGATTACAAGGACGTCCGCACGGTCCAGAAGTTCATGACGTCATACGCGAAGATCGCATCGCGCCACCGCACCGGCACGTGCATGAAGCACCAGCGCAAGCTGTCCGAGGCGATCAAGCGCGCGCGGTTCATGGCACTCGTCCCGTACACGGTCAGGTGAAACTGCTGACACATGACGCTTGACCCTTAACTATCAGGGGTCAACGGTCAGGAGTTATGTGTTTTTCGACCATAGCCCCTTCTTCCCTCCTAACCTCTCCCCCTTCATTCATTCTTCCAACCTCTAACCCCTCCCCCATGCTCGGCATCAACGATCTCCGCGCCGGCGTCGTGTACAAGGACCACAACGAACCGTACCTCATCATGTGGTCGAACTTCTTGCGCATGGCACAGCGCAAACCCGTCCGTCAGGCAAAGGCAAAGAACCTGATCACCGGGAAGATCGTCGAGGTGTCCTTCAAGCTCGATGCGCACTTCGAGGAGGCCGACGTCCAGCGCGTCAAATCGACCTACCTCTACCATGACGATACGAACGCGACGTTCATGGACGGCACGACCTACGACCAGGTCTCGATCGGGATGGACAGCGTGAAGGACATGCTCAAATTCCTCATCGAGGGCACGGAGGTCACGCTCGTCGTCTTCGAGGGCAAACCGATCAGCGTCGAGCTCCCGAAGAAGGTCGAACTGAAGGTCACGGAGACCGCCGACGTCGTCCGCGGCGACACCGCCCAGGGCGCGGTCCTGAAGGACGCGACGGTCGAGAACGGCTCGGTCGTGAAGGTCCCGATGTTCATCAAGCAGGGCGATACGGTCCGAATTAATACTGATACCGGAGAGTACGTCGAACGAGTGTAGCATACCGGGGACGGAGCCTGCTCCGAGCGGCGCAGGCCGATTTGGAGTCGAGTGGGTACGAGTAACGGCGCTATTGCTCCGTTCTTATCACGGTGATAGCATGCCGGTGTAGTATTATTTAACCACATATGAGAGAGACGCCGCTTCCAACCGAAATAAATTCTCTCACGGATAAAGATCTTGCCGAAGATGTAGCACGTGCATCAAATTGCGAACACGGCGCAAGAGCATATCATAAAACAATACCACCTCTGAAAGCAGAAGCGGAGCGCGTTGGAGACACCAAACAGGTCGAGTCATGGAAACGCGAGGAAGACCGCTTGAAAGACGAGGCGATGTCAGAAGAGGCACTGAGAATTGATGTAGCGCAAGAAATTGCCGCCATTCCTCAATCCGAGCTTCAAGAATTGCGTAATGAAACTGAAGACAAAATGAACAGCGCAGTTAAAAGATTGCGGCAAATTCTACCGGAAAACTTAGGACGGCAGGTTGACGAGCTTAGAAAGCTCGACTATAAAATATGGGCGATAGATCGAAGACTGAAGGAGGGGCAGTAACAGTTTACAAAGAACGTCGAGCGAGTGTAATTCCTGAAACAACCGCGTCTTACCGTCGCATTTCGGGTGGGTTTTCATTACAATGAGACCATGCACATCTTCCTCCTGACGCTACTGTTCGCATTCGCCGGCATCATGGCGATCGTGTTCCACAAGCTCGTCCCCGACAGCGCGACCATCAAACAACGGTTCCCCATCAAACGGGCACGACTACGCGATATCGCCCTTCCGCTCGTCGTCATCGCGATCGGGACGCTGTTCTGGTTCAACACGAACAGCGATAACCGCACCGCCATGTTCCAGAGCTTCATCATCGCCCTGCTCGCGCTCGAATCGGGGCTCTTGCTGTTGATGCGGCGGTTTCAGTCCACGATCAGCCTCTCAATCATGACGGGCCTATGCGGTCTCGCTGCGTTCGTCATATCATGGACGTTCAAGCTGCCGGCCGTCGATATGCTGCTGTTCGTGTTCGGCACGCTCGGCGCCTGGACGCTCGCGCAGCGGCTCGGCCTCCTGAACGTCTGGTTCCTCATGGTCATCGTGCTCGGGCTCACCGCATTCGACTACTACAACGTGACCTCCCTGGCGACGACCGCCGCAACATCGGGCACTACCGTCGGTTCCCAGAGCATGCTCCTCGTCAGCATCGGCGAGGAAGCGCTCGGTATCGGCGACTTCATCTTCCTATCGCTCTGCACGCTCGCGCTCATCGCCCGGTTCGGTAGCGTAACGGCGCTTCTGTTCCTTGCTGCCGAGTCGCTCATCCTGCTCGCCACTGGCTTCATCCCGGCGCCGAATGGCTTCTTCTTTCCCTACCTGCTCGTCATGACGCCGGTGTTCCTCATCGTCTACCTGGTTGCCTGGATGCGAAAACGCGCGTCGTCGGGACGCGCGTCGTCGGTTTGATCTGAGTCCTGGCTATTTCTTCGTCTCTTCCTCCACGCGTTTCGTCTTGACAACCTCGATGATCTTCTCGCGGATGGCGGCGAGGACTTTCTGGTCCTGGCGGAGCGCCTGGCGCGCGACCTCACGGCCGACACCGAGCTTCTGTTCGCCGAACGCGTACGTGTTGCCGTTCTTCGTGACGACACCGTACATCAGGCCGGTATCAAGCGCGTCGCCCTCCTTCGAGATGCCTTCGTTGTAGAGGATGTCGAACTCGGTGTTGCGGAACGGAGCGGCGACCTTGTTCTTCACGACCTTCGCGATGACGCGGTTGCCGATGACCCGCTCGGCCTGCTTGAGCTGCCCGATGCGGCGCACCTCGATGCGCACGGACGAATAGAACTTCAGCGCGGTCCCGCCGGTCGTCGTCTCGGGGTTGCCGAAAAACACGCCGATCTTCATGCGTGTCTGGTTGATGAAGACGACGATGGTGTTCGACTTCGCGACGATCGCCGTGAGCTTCCGGAGCGCCTGGCTCATTAAACGCGCTTGGAGGCCCATCTGCGGCTCGCCCATGTCCCCCTCTATCTCCGCTTTCGGCGTGAGCGCAGCGACCGAGTCGACCACGACCACGTCGACCGCGCTCGAGCGGACGAGCGTTTCCAGTATCTCGAGCGCCTGCTCGCCGGTATCCGGCTGGCTGATCAGCATCTCGTCGATGTTCACGCCGATCTTCTTCGCGTAGGACGGGTCGAGGGCGTGCTCCGCATCGATGAACGCAGCGATACCGCCGAGCTTCTGAACCTCGGCAACGATGTGCTGCGCAAGCGTCGTCTTTCCCGAGGACTCCGGCCCGTAGATCTCGATGACCCGGCCCCGCGGCACGCCGAACACGCCGAGCGCGATGTCGAGCGACAGGCAGCCGGTGCTCACCGCATCGACCTGCATCGTCTTCGCCTCGCCCATCTTCATGATCGATCCCGCGCCGAACCGATCACGGATCTGCTCGATCGCGGCCAGCGCCGCATCCTTGCGGTCACCTGAACCCATTTCCTTCGGTTTGTCTTTCACCATACGGGTCTCCTTTGACGCCACTGAATTAGTTTGTAGGGGATGTGACCAGGATCTGCCGCACCACGGTCGAGGCCTTGCCGCGCTTCTTCTGTGCCTTGACAATGAGCGTATTGAGTCCGTCCTGGAGATCGAGCTGTTCGCGGAACTGCCCTTGCCGGTCGACGAGGACCACCTTGCCGTTGACCGTGACGGTCGCCTCCGGCGTCGTCGTACCGGCAAGCTCGACCGACCGGCTCGCCGTTGTCGTCTGTTCAGGCGGCGAAACCACCACGAGCGACGGCGGTGCTGTGAAGTTGCGGATTTCCAGACCCAAGTATACCAGAACGGCAAGACCGAGCACAAGTACGATGACCCACTTGATGCCCTCCGGCGTCAACAACGCTCGCACCCTGACGGGCCGTGCCGGTGCCGCCGATGGGGCGGGCGACAGCTTCGCAGCGACCGAGTGCTCGCGCTCAAAGAGGCCGACCGCCGTCTCCTCGCTCACCTCGAGGGCTTGCGCGTACTTCCTGACGAAGTTCTTCGCGTAGACCGCACCGGGAAGGTCGGTATAGCGACCCTCCTCGATGGTCCGCACGTACTTCGCACTGATGCCGCTGCGCACGGCCGCTTCCTCGACCGAGAGTCCGAGCTCATCACGTATCCGCTTGAACCGTTCGCCGAGCGTGTCCGCCGTACCGATCGATTTCTGTCGGAACGCCGCCATTACCGGGGAACGTCCGATTTCTCGTCCTCGTCGTCGGTACCGGTATCCTCGACGGGATCCTGTGCTTCGCCTTCAATATCGTCCTCGGCCGTTTCGGTATTCTCGAACTCGCCCCGGCTGATCAGAATCTCACGTGGTTTCGCTCCATCACCCGGGCCGATGATGCCGCGCTCCTCGAGCAGGTCGAGGATACGCGCGGCGCGTGCATAGCCGACGCGGAGCCGGCGCTGGAGGAACGACGCCGACGCCTTGCCTGACCGGAGGATCAGGTCCTTGGCTTCCGCCAGCAGCTCGTCCTCGCCGAACTCGTCATAGTCGCCGTCGGTCGTGACGAGCGTACCCGCGCTCGGCATCTTCTCCGTGACGTCAGCGCCGTAGTCGGGCTTCCCCTGTTCTTTTAGGAAACCCGCGACGCGTGCGATCTCCTGGCCGGAAAGGTACGCACCCTGGACGCGCTTCGGTTTCGGGAGGTCGCTCGATATGAACAGCATGTCGCCCTTGCCGAGCAGCTTCTCGGCGCCCGAGAGGTCGAGGATGGTCCGCGAATCGATCGCCGAAGCGACGTTGAAGGCGATGCGCGCGGTGATGTTCGCCTTGATCAGGCCGGTGATGACGTTGACGCTCGGCCGCTGGGTCGCGACGACGAGGTGGATACCGACCGCACGCGCCATCTGCGCGAGCCGGATGATGGCTCCCTCGACCTCCTGCGCGGCGACCGCCATGAGGTCCGCAAGTTCGTCGATGACGACGACGATGTACGGCATGTCGTCGCTCACCTCCTTATGGTAGGCCTGGATGTTGCGTTTGCCGCTGTTCGAGAGCACCCGGAACCGACGGTCCATCTCGCCGACGATCCACCGCAGCGCGTTCACGGTCTTCTGCGTCTCGGTGATGACCGGCGTGAGCAAGTGCGGGATGTCGTTGTACACGGTGAACTCGACGCGCTTCGGATCGATCAGGATGAACTTCAGGTCGTCCGGCGAGTTCGTATAGAGCAGCGAGACGATGAGCGAGTTCAACATGACCGATTTGCCAGAATTCGTGGCGCCGGCGATGAGCAGATGCGGCATCGGATCGAGGTTCGCGGTCCACGGCTTCCCGGAGACGTCCTTGCCGAGCGTGAACGTAAGGTTCGTCTTCCGCTTCTTGAACGTCTCGGATTCGATGATCTCGCGCAGGTTGACGATCGCGACCGACTCGTTCGGCACCTCGATGCCGACCAGCGACATGCCGGGGATCGGCGCTTCCATCCGGAGCGGATGCGCGGCGAGCGCGAGCGAGAGATCGTTCAGGAGCGTCGTGATCTGGCTCAGTTTCACTCCCTCGGCCGGCTTCAAGGTGAACTGCGTGACCGTCGGACCGACGTTGACGTCGCCCATGGTGACAGCGATGCCGAAGGTCTCGAGGGTCTTACGGATGAGCTCCTTCTTCTCATCGATCCGGCTCTGGATCGGTTTCGACTGGTGGTTTTCAAGGAGATTCGTCGGTATCTCGATCTTTCGATGGACCTTTTTAACGGGTTCCTCGAACAGCTTCGTCTGCGTGTCGGGTGTCGCATCCGCGTTCACCTCCACGGGCAATTGTGCCGTCGTGAACTGCGTGCCATCCCCAGGCTCCCCTTCCGCACCGGCAGTATCAGGTCGATCCTGCTGCACGGACAGTTCATCACGACGCCGTTCCAACCGGTACCGAACCGTGAACCACCAGGATCGTATGGCATCGTAGGTGTTCCCCACGACGTTTCCGCGCGAGGCGATGTTCTTCAGCGTCGTATTGAACGTCACGAGGAGCGCGATGATCAACAGTGCGACGAGGATGACGCCGGTGCCGATCGATCCCACGAGCGCGCGGAGCGGGTAGCTCAACAGCAGTCCGACGTACCCTCCGCCCATACCGTCCACTATGGCGGTGACGGCATCCACTTGGGATACCATGAGGTGCAGTAACGCTGTACCGCTCACGAACAACAATGCAACGCCCACGTGCGACGAGGTGCGAAGCTGGTAGCGGTCCGGCAACAGGAGCAGATACCCGTAGACGATGAACACCACCGGGATCAGGTACCGCAAACCGCCGACGAGCATCATGAGCGCGGTATCGATCTGGACCCCGAGCGGTCCGGCGAGGTTGAACAGGCTCAGCAAAAAGATCGCCGCGACGGTGAATAACACCACCACGGTGATGCCATGCCGGGTCTCCGGCTTGAGGGGTTCTTGCCGTCGCGCGGACTGCGCGTCAGCGCCCTGTTTCTTCGTTGCCGATACCTCGCGTTTCGTGGTTGCCATGCTCGTAGATAACTATGTTACTGTACCATATTTTTCGCTCATCGTACAGTGAAAACTATCGCTCGATGGCCGTTCTCTGGTATGATGAAAGACGCTATGGAACCGACGAAACCTCATCGACCGAACGGGGTCGCACTGTTCTCCTGGATCACCGGAGCGCTGTTCCTTGCGTACGGCATCCTGAACTTCTACATGAACGCTCCCATAGACCTGCGCCTCAGGCCGTTCCACGCCTCGCTGCACGTGCTCCTCGGCCTTGCCGGCCTGTTCCTGCCGCGATACCGTCGGACCTACCTCGTCGCGGTGACCGCCATCGGGCTCACCTGCTCTATCATCGGTTTTGCGGGAGTTAACAACGTCCCAGGATTGCTCACCCTGAACACACCGCTCAATTACGGATACGCGGTCATCGGCATGGCGAGCCTCCTCGTAGTGGTCTCACAACCGTCCCGCACGACTCCGACGACGCCCGAATAGGCAGAACGCGGAGTTGAAAGTCCGCTTGCTGCCACAACCTAATGACCAATCGCCTACGAGAGCGTCTGCGATAGGTTATCCAGCGCCTTTATCCGTGTCTTCTGGAACCTTTATCGGCTCAGTTCCGGTACAATTCGTTTTACCGGCATAGATACACTTGATGCAGCCGATCGTCTTACAGTTGGCTGCGTCATCTCTTGAATTGGTGTTTGTGGTGGCGCCATCGGCGATGGCGACCGTAGCCGTCAACCCGAGCATAATCATGATGCTGGTGGCGACCGTAGCGAAACACGCGATCTTAAACCTCTTGCTCATGGTACTCACCCCCTTTCTATTGATACGATCACTGATACGTACCGTTAATAACTTCCTCAATTGGGAGTCGCGGCGAGTGTGTTGAAGTGCCTCACCGCGACCCTGTGTTCAAGAAGCTAGACTGAGCTGCACCGATAGTCCTCAGGCTATCGGATCATGATCACCTTCTGAACGAAGCGCTTGCCTGCGACGTCCATGCGTACGTAGCAGACGCCTGATGAGACCGGGTTCCCGTCCTGGCCAGTACCGTCCCACTGCATCGCGTGGTAGCCCGGGTCGAACGACGCCGAAGGAATGGCCTTGATGAGCCGCCCCTGGACGTCATGCACCGCGAACGATACGAGCGACCGGGTCGGCAACGAGAACCGGATGGTGGTCCTGCCGCGCGTGGGATTCGGTGATGACGACATCTGGATCATCCTCGGCGCCGCATCGTCTTCCACGCCGACGATCCGGTGCTCCTGATACGGAACCTGGATCAGCGGATCGCCGAAGAACACGTACGACGACACGACATCCTTCCACTCCGGATACAGGAATGCGACATCCCGGAGGCCGAGGAACGATCCGTCACCGGCGCTCTCCGCACCGCTCCAGTAGACGTGGAGGAACGTGTGCTTGCCGATGAGGAAACTCGGCTGCAGGAAGCTCCCGCAGTTCGGTCCGACACCGCCCCAGAACCCGCGGTTCGGGTCGATCATGGCCTTCTTCAGGAAACCGGCCATGTAGGTCGGGTCGTAGAAACGCCAGTCGTCCGTCTGTCCGCACAGGAATCCCCAGTAGAACGGGAAGTGCGTGGTCACGTTCGTCTTCGACCACGACCATCCGTTCACCGCGTCGATCCAGCCGTTCCGCGACCGGTTGCCGAAGGTCCCGTAGCCGATGAACGCACCGCGTCCTTCGTTGAACGCGGCGATCGTCAGCGGTTCCCGCGAGACATACGTGGTGTACGCGTACGTCGTCGCCGTGAGACGCTGCGCCTCGATCGACGGCGGCAGGTACGCCGCGAGGCTATCCGCCCAGATGAGCGCCTGATCGCCCCGGTTCCTCCCGTTGTCCAGGGCGTAGTTCATGAGCGTCACCTTGTTCATCGGGTAGCCGGTCTTCACCTGGTTGATGGCCGCGATCTGCTTCGCCAC
>CAYGGS010000032.1:0-9229 GCA_964349545.1 uncultured Gammaproteobacteria bacterium | reverse complement strand
GCATGTTGAGCGAACAGCGGCAGAACCTGTTCCCGTCCTTTTCGACGCACGTCCCGGTGTTGTAGTTGATGTTCCCTCCGAACGTCGAACAGCTACCCGTCGTCGCACCTGTACACTTCTTCTGGTCTTGACAGTACGACTGACAGGTTTTCCCCTCGATCGTGCATGCAGGGTTCGCTGCATACAGCTTCCCGGGGCCGCAGGAATTGCCCCCGTATACGACGGGACAATCGGCATCCACCAGACACGAGCGGTAAAAATTCTCATCGACCGCCTTCTTCGCGCATTTCAGCATACCGGTATCCTCGATGCATGACGTCCCGCCGCAGTCGGCGTCCGTGCTGCAGACGACGCGGGGGGAGGTACCTTGGCAGTACATGATGTTGTCGACGCTGCACTGACCTTGCGCGGGATTGCACAGTTCCTGGCAGGTCGCGTTGTTGATACAATCCTCATTATTGTTGCACACCTTACCGGCGTCCGCGCCGTCCACGCACACCTTTTTTGTGCTCGATTTGATATGGAGGCACATGAGCGGCATGATCCCGCCGCCGTCTTCCGCGAGCGTTGCTCCCGGGAACGTCTTACCGGTCGGATTCTGATAGAACTGCCACCAGCGGAGGTCGTTCTGTTCCCCGGCAACCGTGAACGGCAGGGATGCTGTACCGTTTAAAGTGTCGGCATCGATCCCCGAACCGTCCTGCGTGTCCGTCGGCGCGGCAGCGCTCCATATGTCATAGGACCTCATCAGAGAGTAGTCCCTCACGACGGCGCGGCCGTCGACGTAGACCGATCCGTTCATCACGGTGTTCCCCGTCTTGCGATAGTAGTCCTTCGTTACATCGCCGATCGTCGTTCCGCGCGTGACGCTCAACGCAGCTCCGCTCGTCGTCGAGTAGATGGACAGCGCGTTCATCCCGGTGATACCGCTGACAGGAGATACGCTGCAGATACGCGTCGGCGTGGACCCGCAATCATCGTTCGAATAACAGCGGATGTGATTCGCTCCGTTGCAGTACCCCCGTGAATCGCCGATGCGGATGGTGGGCGCGATGCCCAGTCCGCTGGGGACCATCGGAGAGAGTCTGTCATTCGTCAGCGTCCAGTATATCGATGTGTTGTCCGGCCATGAACCGACACACTCTTGTCCGCCTCCGGTAGCGAAACAGATGCTCCCCTGCACCGTAAGGTCACCGGTGAGCGTGAGGTCCTGGAGGTTGTTGAGGCAGGCCTGCTTGCTTCCCGTCTTCGGGTCGATCACGTCGTCGCAATCACCGATATCCCCGCACTGCTTCCCGTCGATCGCGCACGCGGCCGGCTCGAGGGTGAACTTCGACCCCTGCAGCGAGCTGCTGGGCCGGAGATAGAGCTCCTTCGACGAGACGATGTCGCGGCCCGCGTTGCCGAGCTCGAGCGCGCTCGTGCTGTTCGGGATGATCATGATGACCCCGCTGTACACCGTCAGCTTGTCGGTCGCCGACGGCGTGATGACCGCCGAGCGCGCCGGCAGCGCGAACCGCACGGCCGCCATCACCATCACGACGGCCACCGGGATCGCGTAACGCCGGAACGTGGTACGTCTGTTCGTCATATGTCGACCACGAGCGCGAACGGTTCGGAAGAAAAATTCAACGGCCGGCCGGCGTTGTCCTTGTCGTAAGCATAGAACCAGAAATACACCCTGCCGTGGCCGTACGGGCCGAAGGTCCTGGTATACTCGTCGGGAGGGGTATCGTTCACATCGATCGGTGTTCCGTCATTCGGACCAACCGGGCGTAAGCCGTCGGTAGTCAGGATCCGCGTCCCTCCGGCACCGTTGAGATCGCCGGAGGCCTTCGCGGTCGTCCACTTCAGTATGATATACCCGCTGGAATCAGGCCCGGCGACCTTGCTCGCCGATGAAACCGGCAGCGGAGCGACGGTATCGCAATCGTCCGGACACGTCCCTGCGGTCTCGGTCGGGTCGTTGCAGATCCTGTCGCCGCAGGTCGAATTGCCGATGGTAAGCGGCGTCGGCTTGCCGATGACGACCTTCTGCGCGGCCATGTTCCCTACCGTCGTCATTGCCGCGGAGGTCGGCGGTACGCCTGGAATCATCGACTGCGGGCTGAGCGTGATGGTGAACTTCCCGTCGCCGACCGACAGGCCGCGGTACCACCGCGACGGCCACAGCGCATATGAGCTGTCGATCGGGTTCGAGTTCTGGTTCCATGTATAGGACCAGAACGAATTTCCGATCGTATCCCATCTCGATTTGCACTCCCCGTTCAGGCACACCTCGCTCACCTTATCAGCGCGCGCGTCGCTGACCGTTTGCAACTGCAATCCGTCACTATCCAACATCTTACCGACGAAGAGATCGCTCTCGCCCGGCAACCCGACGAACGCGACATTGCCGTTGAAACGGGCGGCGAACGCGTCCCGTTCCCCGCCGTCGGTCGCGTACACGCCATAACGATCAGCGATGTCCTGGCTTCCAGCGGAACCGACCACGCCGTAGCTGTACCCGTCCCCGAACTCCGCGGCTTTTCCGACAACACCCGTCCTCTCGATCGCACCGGTGAAAGGGTCCGGTGCCGCGGCGTCGCCGCGTACGGTAAATGGATACTGTATTGTGAAAAAGGGATTTTTAACGTTGACGAATCCCGAGTCTTCGACCAGACGATCGCTGGTCTGCAAACGGACGAGTTTCCCGATGTTCACGGCCTCCCATGTGCTCCGGCATAACGCATCGTCATCGGGATCAACTCCGCCCCAGCAGAGATTCCCGGTGATGTTGAGGTTGCCGACGACGGTGACGCCCTTCCCGACCGTCAACGGACCCCGCTTCGTCTGAGGGATGCCGCTGGTATTGAGCGGTACGGTGTCGACGATAGTTTCGGTTGTTATTGCACTGGGGATCGGAACGGTTGGTTCGGTCCACTGGGCGGACGCCCGAACCGCGACGATGAGCACGCCGATGCTGACGCAGAGCGATGCGACGATGAGCGTATTCGGGCGCGATGGCGTTCTTCGATGCATGGTATCAATTTTCAATATACCCATCGCCTCCTCCAAAAGTGACCTCGTCATCCGAACAAACGACCGTCGTGGTCACGCCTCGCGAGAAGTTGCGCTTGTCGGTATCGTAGGTGAACAGCCCGACGTAATAGGCGTCGCCGTCATTCTGACATGCCTGTACGACCGAATCCGTGGTCGGCGGCAGATCTCCGCCGTATATGCTGCCGTATGACGGGTCAGTGTACTCGTCCGGAATACGGGCAGGGTCGTCGCTAATGATGACCCGTATGCCGGCAAGGTCCGGATCGGAGGGGTTGGTCCAATACAGGTAGAACATGGGCGGACGCGCGGGACAGAGGCTTCCAAAACATCGCGAATAGAACAGCGTTTCTACGTTTACTTCGCCTGGCGGGGTCACATCGCAATCCTGCGGGCAGTAGTAGGGCGAAGCGAACGTGTCGTTCTCCAGGCCTTCGCAGATCCTGTTTCCGCAGGTCATACCCACTGGCAGGTCGGCCGGCGCGGTTCCCACCGTGTACGATTCAATGAATGTCGCTGTCCCGCGAAGGTTGACGTCGGCCTTGAGCGGCGTTCCGACGTCGTCCGGGGTGACCTTGACGCTCATGCCCGCAAACTGGCCCGAACCGGCGAGGGCGAGGGAGCGGGTCGATACGTTGGGCTTTAAGTCGCACGGATTTGTCGTGCAATTCCAAAATGCGGTCCGGTTGGGATCGTTAGGCCAACCGGTGAGCGTCGGCCAGGCCGAACGGCAATCACCGTCGAGACAAATATAGCCCTTATCTTTAGGTAAACTTGAATTCGGGAGCGCTGTGTTGCCGATGATCAAACTCGGGAACGGGATGCACGTGTCGCCTGATGCACACATCGCATCGCTTGTGCATGGGACGGCATTGTTCTTGCACGTTCCTCCTTTGGTGTTGGAAATGGCAACGCTCCCGTTGAAGTACCCGGCCCACCCGCCGAACAGCTTCCTGTTCAGCCGGTCGACGCCGAGGTACGTATCGGCGATGATCGCGCTGTGCGTCGACACGCCTTTCAGATCGGCATAGATGCCGTAGCTCTTCCCCTCCGTAAGGGACGACGAGGCCTCGCCGTAAACGCCAGCGGTCGAGAGAAGCGACGTCGGCCTACCGGCGGTTCCCCGTATGGTCGACGCGACCTCGTTCTGGTCGGCGAAGTTGTTCCCCGGCGCTTCCAGGTAAACGAAACCGAGGTCTTGTCCTTCCGGCGAAAGGCGGAGCTTGTAGTCCGGCCCTTCGAACTCGTCCCACCCGCTCCGGCATGACGCGGCATCGGTGCCGTTCAGGCAGAACAGCACCCTCTCGGTTTCGTCGAGACCGAGTACCAAGGCATTGGGGTTGCCGACGGCGGTCAAGGTCTTGTTGTCGCCGATCGTCAAGCCGCCCTGCTTCGTCTGCGGCAAGGTGTTCGTGTGTACCGAAGGTGCGACGTTCCCTCCCGGCAGCGCCTGGGACGGGGACGTCCACGTCGCAGCGGACGCCCGCACGCCAGCACCGGCGATGAGCACGAGGCACGTGACGATGAGCGGTGACGGTTTTCGCATGGTCACTCGATGGTAAGCGTGGTGCTCCGGCCGGTGCCGCGGACGAGTATATCGGCCTCCGACCCGGGCCGCGCGGTAAGGAAAAAAACGGTGTTCGGATCCCTGATATCGGGATGTAGAGGGTTTTCAGTCGACCCGCCGAAAGCGACGTTCATCATCGCGCTCTCCGCCTGCAGATACTCCCCGGTGTCATTCCAAAACTTCTCGCTCGCGGTCACCTCGGGCCACTCCGAAAGGCACGCGCGCGGGTACGCCATCAGCTCGTCCACGCCATCGCCGTCGGTGTCGACCATCTCCTCGTACCCGCCGAGACAGAGCGCTCCGGCGATGTTCGAGTCGAGCGCTCCTGCGCCGCCCATGACGACGCTGAACTTCTTCTCTCCCGACTCGATCATCACGTTGCCCTCGAAGTACGCGGCCCAGGCGTTCTGTGCACCCCTGTTTAACGCCTTATCGTAGGGCGCTATGGCACGGAGCGCGGTGCTCATGATACTGCTGTATCCCGCCTTGGCGCGGAGCGCGTACGAGGTAGAGGACGACGTGTTATCGAACGCCTGTATCGCATACGACGACCGAATAATGGACGGATCCGCGGCCACCGCGTTGATCGCAGCCGTATTATCAAAGGTCGTCGCGTTGTTCTCCACGGCGACGTACCCCTTCCGAAGCGGCGATGGCGGAAGATGGCCGTCGTTGCTGTTCCACAGGTCGACGTACGAGGTCGACGGCAGGTTGCCGCCCCAGGTGGTGAGCGTTTGTTGTGGTGAACCAGGATCATGGCTCGTCCAGGTGAACGTGCCGAGAGTCCCTGGGGTTCCTGTAACCAGCAGCATCGACGGTGCGATGCAGGAGAAACCGGCGCCTGCGTTCCTGCAGTCCGCATCGACGCTGCAGGAGACCGTACGGTCGGCGTCACATGTGTGCGTGTACGGATTGGTCAGGGTCAGTGTATCATTGAGGGTTAGATCACCGGCCTTCTTCTGGAGCGAGCTGGACGTATTGATGGCGGAACCCACCTGGCAGAGCGTCGAGGTCGACGGCATGCCGCATGGGTTGATGTCGGTCCACGTCGCAGCGGCAGCGATCTTGTCCGAAAGGGCGTACAGAAAAACGGCCAACAACAGTACGCCGGCAACCTTCAGGTTCCTTCCCTGTCGCATGTGATAGTTGGTTGAACGCACGCTGTGGAAATAGATTTTTTACGGCTTCTTTTGACCGCGCTGGATTTCCCCTATATACTACCATGACAACACAGAAAAGTCGACGTTCCTGGATGGCATGAATACATAATATTCCGACATAATAGTCAACCTCCTCTGGCGACCATGCAAAAACCGCGTACCACCAAAGGGAATCATCACCTCGCGACCATCGTCATCGCGCTCACCGCCATATTCCTGGCGCTCGGGATCTATACCTACACGCTGTCACGAAGTTCGACACGAACCACCGGGACGAACCTGTCAGACGCGACGGATACGCGGGCGACGAATACGCAGGCGCTCGATACGGTCACCGGAACCACATCGTTCACGGGAACCATCAAGTCGCTCAAGGGGCGGAACCAGCTGATCGTCAGCACGGTCGTCGTCGCAAAGGGCGTTCCGACGACAAAGACGCTCATCGTGAACTTCACGGAACGGACGGCGGTCATGACGTTCGCGTATGCCGCAGGCGCCTCCGAGGTCACGAAGACGCCGACCGACGCGTCGGTGCTGAAGGACGGCCTCCCCGTCCAGATCCACACGAACGAGGTCGTCGGCTCGACGTCGCCGCTTACCGCACGATCGATCGACATTCTCCCCTCATAACCCCTCATAACGAAAGGACCACCTCATATGAACGTACTCTGGATACTTATCGCGGCGGCCGTGCTGCTGTTCTTCATCGTCGCGGGCATCTACAACCGCCTGATCGGCCTGCGGAATCGCACGGACGAATCATGGTCCGACATCGACGTACAGCTCAAGCGGCGGCACGACCTCATCCCGAACCTCGTCGAGACCGTCAAAGGGTACGCGACGCACGAACGCGAGGCGTTCGAGAACGTGACGAAGGCCCGGGCTGCGGCGCTCGGGGCGCAGTCGATGACCGAGAAGGGGCAGACCGAGAACATGCTCACGCAGTCGCTGAAGTCGATCTTCGCGATCGCCGAGGCATACCCCGACCTCAAGGCAAGCGCGAACTTCGCGAAGCTCCAGGACGAGCTGACCGACACGGAGGACAAGATCCAGGCGTCCCGCCGCTTCTACAACGGCAACGTCCGCGACCTGAACACCGCCCTCCAGACGTTCCCGACGAACCTGCTCGCCTCGACCTTAGGCTTCAAGAGCCGCGAGTTCTTCCAGGTCGAGAACGAGGCCGAGAGGAAGCCGGTCGCGGTGAAGTTTTAGCGAACACCTGACTATTGACTCTTGACATCTGACGGGTGAATCCGTCACCTGTCACCTGTTGCACCCATGGCGACCACCTACGACTTCATCGCACGGAACAAAACAAGGAGCTACGTGCTCATCGTCGTGTTCGTGCTGTTCGTGTCGTTCATCGGATGGGTGATCGGCGCCCTGACCGATTACGGCAACGGCGGGCTCGTGCTTGCGCTGGCCGTGGCGTTCCTCATGACGTTCATCGGCTACTACTCCGGGGACAAGGTCGCGCTCATGACGTCGGGAGCGCAGGGACCGCTCGCCCATGACCAGCAGCCGTACCTCTACCGCATCGTCGAGAACCTGTGCATCGCCGGCGGCCTTCCCGTGCCGAAGGTGTACGTCATCCCCGACCGGACGATCAACGCGTTCGCGACCGGCCGCGACCCGAAGCACGCCTCGATCGCCGTGTCGACGGGGGCGCTGGAACTCCTGGACAAGCAGGAGCTCGAGGGCGTCATCGCGCACGAACTCAGCCACGTGAAGAACTTCGACATCCGCTACATGATGCTCGTGCTCATGCTCGTGAACGTCGTCACGCTCCTCTCGCGCTGGTTCTTCTACGCCGGCCGGTTCGGCGGGCGGAGCCAGGACAGCCGCGGCAACGCCGGGAACGTCCTCGCGATCGTCGGCATCGTGCTCCTCGTGCTCTCGCCGATCATCGCCACGCTCGTGCAGTTCGCCGTGTCGCGCCGACGGGAATCGCTCGCCGACGCTTCGGGTGCGCTCCTCACGCGCTACCCCGCCGGCCTCATGCGCGCGCTCCAGAAGATCCAGCGGTACAACACGCAGCCGATGGCGCGCGCCAACAACGCGACCGCGCATATGTTCCTCGCGAACCCCTTCGGGAACGGGAAACGATCGTTCTCAAAGCTGTTCATGACGCACCCGCCGATCGAGGAGCGTATCGCGGCGCTCGAGGCGATGGGAGCGTAACCCGAACGAATGACGCCCCATGCGGACCGTGGTGTTGTTAGGCGTTCCCGACGACCGCTGTGCTACACTGTATTCCGTAGGGACGGTGTAGTATACTGACGGACCATATATGAAGCTCAACATGCAGCCCGACATCCTCAATAAGTTCACGTCCCACCTGAAGCTCACGCTGCAGAACGCTGCGGCGCTGGCCATCGAGCTCGGCAACCGGTACATCGACCCCGAGCATCTGCTCTACGGCCTCGCGGAATCCAAGGGAGGCATCGCGTTCGAGATACTCAAACGGTCGGGTTTCGACGTCACCCGGCTGAAGACCTCGATCCGGGAACGGAGCGATGCTGCGCCACCGACGACCCCGCTGACCATCGGCGACCTGCGCCTTTCACTCCCCGCGAAACGCGCGCTCGAGAAGGCGGTGCTCGTCGCCGGGCAGTACGAGCACAAGTACGTCGGCACGGAGCACCTCCTCTGGGGCATCCTCGAGATCAACGACGCGACCGTCGAAAAGGTCGTCACGGAACACCAGATCGACCCCCAAGAAACGAAACGGCACCTGCAGCTCGTCCTCCGGTCGACCTCGAAGTTCCCTGACATCTCGGGGTTCTTCGATGGCATGCGCGATGCGGAGCCTGCCGGCGCTCCGCCTGCCACGACCGCCAGGGAACGGCAGAAGGGGTCGGCGCTGGAGTTCTTCACGACGGACCTCACGAACGCGGCGCTGCAGAAGAAGATCGATCCGGTCATCGGACGTGAGAAGGAGATCGAACGCCTCATCCACATCCTCTCGCGTCGCTCGAAGAACAACCCGGTCCTGATCGGCGACCCCGGCGTCGGGAAGACCGCGATCGTCGAGGGTCTCGCGAAGAAGATCATGAAGCGCGAGGTTCCCGACGCGCTCCTCAACAGGCGCCTGATGACGCTCGACCTTGCCATGGTCGTCGCCGGGACGATCTATCGCGGCGAGTTCGAGTCGCGCCTGAAGCAGATCATCGACGAGCTCAAGACCGACCCGAACATCGTCCTGTTCATCGACGAGCTGCATACGATCGTCGGCGCGGGATCCGCTTCGGGCTCCATGGACGCCGCGAACATCCTGAAACCGGCGCTCGCGAAGGGGAGCATCCGCGTCATCGGAGCGACCACGCTCGACGAGTACAAGAAGCACATCGAGGGCGACGCGGCGCTCGAGCGTCGTTTTCAGTCGATCTTCGTCGCGGAACCCACGCCCGAAGAGACCATACAGATCCTGAAGGGCATACGGTCCAACTACGAGAAGTATCAC
>CAYGGS010000031.1:8808-9238 GCA_964349545.1 uncultured Gammaproteobacteria bacterium | reverse complement strand
GAAGGGGGTGGCCATGTTGGATTCTGAGGATGTCGCCCGACGCTTCGCCATTGGCTACGAATACCTGCTCGTGTTTCGGCGCCATTCGACCGATGACATGGTGTGCAGTCCAGCCCCCGTCGAGGTTGGCGTGTCGGTCCTGCTGCACTCAGGGCTGATCCCCGAGGCGGAATGTGTCACTGTCGAAACCATTGCGGAGACGCTCCCACACCAACCCGCCGACGTCAGGGCCGTCCTGCAACGGCTCGTCGAAGAGTGCGAGCAGCTGATGACCGAACCAGCGCAACTTGCCGAGGTGGTGGCCATCCGGCGCCATAAGTACCCCGGCGTCTTGGAGGGGCGCAACAAGGAACCTATCCGGTGGCGCATCGCTCGGACCAAGAAGCTGAGTGAGATCAAGGCGAGCGACATTCCCCGGGGACTGAGCGCG
>CAYGGS010000031.1:1889-8798 GCA_964349545.1 uncultured Gammaproteobacteria bacterium | reverse complement strand
CTGGCTCGAGCTAGTCATCCAGCACCCTGAGTCACGTTCTATGTGCGGGTCGATCTCTTCGGAGGTCGGCCCGCTCTTCCTTTCCACAGGCTGCGCCGCATCTGTCGCGTCAGCCCCTCTACGCCGCCTCGCGTTTCTCCGGCATAGTACCGTCATGACCTCGCAGCGCCTCCAAGTCCGGCACCAGAAACTCGCGGGTTTCGAGCAGCCAAGTTAGAACAAGGCGGCACGTGGCCCACCACGTGGGATAAAAGTGGCCGATTACAGCTTTTATTCGTTGTTTCTGTCGTTCACGGATGCCGCTCAATCGTGTATACTGTGTGACATGGGTTTTCGGAGAATAGCCGGCTTCGTACTGCCGTTCGTCATCGGCGCCGTCATCGTCGGCGGGGCGGGGTGGTTACATAACCGACAACAGGATGCATGCGCATATACGCTCCTGAACCCGCACCGTTGCGGCGAGGATCTGCGGTTCAGCAACCCCGATTACAAACCGACCGAATCGGCGCTGCTCGAAGACATCGCGGAATGGAAGACGAAGGGCGTGACCTCGGTCGCGGTGTCGTTCCGCGACCTGCGCAACGGCCCGAGCGTGACCATCGATCCCGGCGACGCGTATCTCGCCATGAGCCTCTACAAGCTGCCGATCCTCATCCGGTACCTTAAGGATTCCGAGGGCGATGCGGCGATGCTCGATGCGCGCCTGCCCGGGCAGCCGATCGCGGGCTATCGGAACAAGGAAGAGCCCGATGACCGTGTGATCGCCGCGGGACAGTCATACTCGGTCCGTTTCCTGCTCGAGAACCTCGTCTGGTATTCCGACAACGCGGCATGGGGGATGCTGGTCGACCGCTATCGCGAGGGCCACCCCGAGTACGACATCATCGTCGATACGCTCGCTGAACTTGGGATCCTTGATCCGCAGACACAATCCGATCCGCGGCTGGTCAGCTTGAAATCGGTCAGTTCGCTGTTCCGGATCCTCTACAACGCGTCGTACCTCAATCTCGCGCAGTCGCAGTATGCGCTCGAGCTCCTGAGCCGCAGCGTATTCGACGACGGCATTGTCGCCGGAGTACCCGCCCCGATCTTCGTGGCGAACAAGTACGGCATCAACACGGACCAGGAAGATACGCAGCTGCACGACTGCGGGATCGTGTACTATCCGGACCATCCGTACATCCTTTGTGTCATGACGAAAGGTAAGGATATCGCCACGTTGAGCCAGGTCATCAGTTCGATCTCAAAAACGTTCTATGATGAACTGGAACAACGGTATTCGATGTAGTTGAACAGGGTCCAGCCTGCACCTGTCGGTCGTGTGGCTTGCCTGAGCGTAGTCTTCACAGCAGTAAAAGACGATCAGTTTTTTTCGGATATTCCGTCGGTCGGGATATGTGTCAAGAACGCTGATCGTGTTGTTTATGAGCGACGTCGGTACGGTTTTTTTGATCCGGAGATTTGCGGTGTTTCGGAGGAAAAGAAATGTGCCGCGGGAATTGTAATAAGGACAGAAAGGTCGAATGGTTAACCAAGGAGCACACCATGAACAAGAAACTACTCGGATTTGGTGCGATGATCGTGACGGTCGGAACGATCGGCATCGCTGCGAGCACCGCGCTCGCGTATCGGGGCGATCCGGCGGTCACGGGGCCGAACTACACGGCCGAACGCCATACCGCGATGGAAACGGCGATGGACACGAAGAACTACACGGCCTGGAAAGAGCTGATGGCCGGCCGCGGACGCGTGACGCAAGTGGTCACGGCTGATAACTTCGCGAAGTTCGTCGAAGCCCGCGATCTGGCGGAAGCAGGCAAGACAGCGGAAGCAGCCGCGATCCGCACGGAGCTCGGCCTCGGACAGGGCAACGGCGCTGGACGCGGTATGGGAAAGAACTGCGCTCGCTAGGCATATCCCGCCGCACCCGATCCCGGTTTTCCCGGGGTCGGGTGTGTCACAGGGACTAATCTGTTAGAATCATGGCATGCGTGACATCCAATCGATATCGGACGAGGACATCGTCGAACAGGTGCGCTCGCGTGACCGCGAGCAGTATGCGGTGATCATGGCTCGTTACCAGGAAAAACTGCTGCGGTATGCGACGGCGCTGGTGTCCGATACCGACGCGGCCGCTGACATCGTCCAGGAGTCGTTCATCAAGGCTTTCGTCAATCTCCGATCGTTCAATGTCAAGAAGAGATTCTCAAGCTGGATATACCGGATCGTCCACAATGAGGCGATGAACGCGGTTATGAAATACCGTCATGAGACGGCATTGCCGGAAGGGTTCGATATGCCGGGCGATGAGGATGCTGAGCGCGACCTGGAAAAGCGGGAGATCGTGGCGCGCGTGCAGCGCTGCATCAGCAAGCTTCCGATCCGATACGCCGAACCGATCGCACTGTTTTACCTTGAAGATCAGCCGTACGACGCGATCAGCGACATCCTCCGCATCCCCATGGGAACGGTCGCGACTCGCATCCGTCGAGCGAAGGTGTATATGAAAACACTATGTCAAACAACGTAGCGCCGAACAGCAATGACGTGATGGAGCGGATCCGTCTGGGAAAGCTGACGATGCGTCCCCGGCTGCTGTTCGTGCTCGGTTCGATCCTCGCGTTTGTCGGACTTGTGGCGTCCGTCATCGCCTCGACCTTCCTCGTCGGGCTGGTCCGGTTCTCCCTCCGTACGCACGGTCCCATGGGAGACTATCGTTTCGCCCAGATCATGGAGGGCTTCCCGTGGTGGTCGTTCCTTCTCGCTGTTGCAGGCCTGGCGTTCGGCGTCTGGCTGCTCCGTCGGTATGAATTATCCTATAAACATAACTTCGTCACGTTGGTCGTGATGTTCGTAACGGCAGTAATCCTTGCCGGGGTGCTGATGGATTCAATCGGATTGAACGACGCGCTGCTGAGACGCGGTCCGATGCAGGGCATGATGCGGGGGGTCTTGCACCAGGACGCACAGCAGGGAGCCGGTTGGCGATGGGGCAGGTGAAGACCTACGCCGCATACCACAGCACGGCGAAGTAGTGGCAGACCGTGCCGGTGATGACGCAGAGGTGCCACCAGAGGTGCGCATACCTTTTTTCCGAGTTGAAGAAGAAGACGCCGCCGGAGTAGGCGATGCCACCGGCGAGCAGCCATGCCACACCGCCGAAGTGGACGTTATCCCAGAACGGTTTCGCCGCGATGACCGCGAGCCATGCCATCGAAAGGTAGATTGCGTTCGAGAGCACGGGATGCCACAGGGTGTTCAGGGATTTCAGCGTGATGCCGATGATGGCGATCCCCCAGACGAGCCCGAACAGCGTCCAGCCCCACGGCCCGCGGAGCGCGCCGAGCGTGAACGGGGTATAGGTTCCGGCAATAAGGAGGTAGATCGAACCGTGGTCGAGCACGCGGAAGACGCGCTTCGCCGTCGGGTTCCGGAGTGCGTGGTAGATGGTCGAGGCAAAGTACAGGACGAGCATCGAGAACACGAACACGCTCACGCCGACGATGTCCCAGGCTGACCGCTGGTTGATCGCGGCGAGGATGATGAACGGCGCGCCGGTGAGCACGGCGATGACGCCGACGCCGTGGCTGATGCTGTTCGCGATCTCCTCGTTCTGCGATTGTACGTGGTGGTCATGCGGCTCCATGGAATGAGTGTACCATGAAGGGGCGTAGTTGACGCCGCGCACGAATCGTAGCGTTTTGGTATACTGATAAGGCATGTTTTCACCGATAAAACTATTCAAGAAGATCGGGCCTGGCGTGATCACCGGCGCGTCCGACGATGATCCCTCGGGGATAGCGACCTATTCTCAGACCGGCGCGCGGTTCGGGTACCAGCTTCTGTGGCTTGCGGTTGTAACGATGCCCCTCATGATGGCTGTGCAGGAGATGTCGGCGCGGCTCGGCATGGTGACGGGCCGGGGACTCGCGGCGATCCTCCGGAAGCACACCTCGGTGAAGGTCGTGTTCGTGCTCGTATCGCTCCTGTTCCTCGTGAACACGATAAACATCGGTGCCGATCTCGGTGCCATGGCCGAAGCGACAAAGCTCCTGCTGCCGGGTCCGACATGGCTCTATCTCGTCCTGTTCGCGGTCACGATCGTCCTTTTGGAGGTGTTCGTGAGCTACAAGCGCTACGTGATCATCCTGCGGTGGCTGACGCTCGCCCTGCTGTCGTACGTCGTCGCGGCGTTCTTCACGCACCAGGACTGGGCGCTCGTGCTGAAGAACACGGTCGTTCCGACGTTCAGCTCCGGCAGGGAGATGTGGACCATCATCGTCGCCGTGCTCGGTACGACCATATCGCCGTACCTCTTTTTCTGGCAGACCTCGGAGGAGGTCGAAGAGGAGATCGCAAGCGGTAGGAGCACCCTGAAGAAGCGGCTCGGTGCGACGCGGAAGGAGCTGTCCTCGATGCGGCGGGATGTCGTGAGCGGCATGCTGCTCTCGAACATCGCGATGTTCTTCATCATCGTGACGACCGCCGGGACGCTGCATGGCGCCGGCATCACGGACATCCAGACGGCGGGGCAGGCGGCCGAGGCGCTCCGTCCGCTCGCGGGCAACCTCGCTTTCCTGCTGTTCACGGTCGGTATCGTCGGCATGGGGCTCCTCGCCATCCCGATCCTCGCCGGATCGGCGGCGTACGCGCTCGCCGAGGTGTTCGGGTGGAAGGAAGGGTTGTCGAAGGACTACCGGCATGCGCACTCGTTCTATCTCGTCATCGTCGTTTCGGTCGTGCTCGGCCTGCTGTCGAACATCGCCGGCATCGGCCCGATCCAGTTCCTCGTGTTCGCTGCCGTGTTGAACGGACTGCTCGCGCCGATCATGCTCTGGTACATCGTACGGCTTGCCGACCGGAAGGACGTCGTCGGCAGGCACGTCAGCACGCCGCTCATCCGGACGCTCGGATGGCTCTGTTTCCTCCTGATGGCGACCGCCGCGGCCGTGCTCATCATGACGATAGCCTTCGTCCGATGAAACAACCGACGGAAAGGACCGAACACGCGCCCGCGATATCCTGGCATGCGAAGCCGGTGGAGGAGGTGTTGCAGCTGCTCCGTTGTTCCCTTGAGGGGCTGTCATACGATGAGGTGCACGAACGACGGCGTGCGTCCGGAAGCAACGTCATCGAAACGAAGAAGGGCCGTTCACCGTTGCTCATCTTCTTGACGCAGTTCCAGAGCCCGCTCGTCATCATCCTGTTCATCGCGGCCGGCCTGTCGTTCTACTTTCATGCGACACCCGACGGGTGGATCGTGGTGTTCATCATCCTTTTTAACGGTATCGTCGGATTCTTACAGGAACTGCGCGCAGGGAACGCCATGGAGCGATTGCAATCCCTCGCGCCGCACATCGTGCATGTCGTCCGGGGCGGCGAGGAACGCGAACTGCCGTCCGATCGGGTCGTCGTTGGCGACGTGGTGAAGCTGGAGGTCGGTTCGATCGTACCGGCCGACGGGAGGATCGCGGAGTCGTTCAACCTCAAGATGAACGAGGCGGTGTTCACCGGTGAATCGGTCGCGGCCGAGAAGCACGCGCAGCCGCTCGATGAGCGAACCGAGCTGTCGGAGCGCCGGAACCTTGCCTGGCGCGGTACGACCGTCGTGGCCGGCCGCGGGCTGCTCATCGTCACGTCGGTCGGATCGAAAACTCGGTTCGGTGAGATCGTGCGCGAGGTCGCCGAGATCGGCAGCGAGAGCACGCCGTTCCAGAAGAAGATCGCCCAGTTCGCCCGGAAGCTGGCCGTCGTCATCGTGGCCCTCTCGTGCGGGATTTTCTTCCTGGGAATAGCCCGGGACATCTCGATCGAACAGTCGCTACTCCTGAGCATCAGCCTCGTCGTATCGCTCATTCCGGAAGGCTTGCCGCTCGTCATCACGTTGACGTTCGCCTGGGGCATGTGGAATATGGCGAAGCGCCGTGCGCTCATACGGAGACTGTATGCCGTCGAGACGCTCGGGTCGGTCACGGTCATCGCGTCCGACAAGACCGGTACCCTTACCTTCGGCGAGATGATGGTGGAGGGGGTGGTGACGGACCACCGCGATGTCAGGGTGACCGGCGAGGGGTACCGCCGGAGCGGCGATTTCTTCGAGCATGACGCGAAGATATCGCTCATCGAGGACACGGTCCTCCGCAAGCTCGTGGAGGTCGGCGTGCTCAACAACGATAGCAGGCTGACCCATGATGAAAAGGGCATCGAGCGCTGGATCGGCGATCCCACTGAGATCAGTCTCATCGTGCTCGGCGAGAAAGCGGGTATCAAGCACGTGGACCTCGACCTCGCCTATCCGAGGGTGGGAGAGTTCCCTTTCGATTTCACGCTGAAGTACATGGTGACGTTCCATTCGACGGCGCAGGGGAAGACCTTCATCGCGGTGAAGGGCGCGCCGCGTCAGATCCTCGAGCTCTGCACGAGCAAATTGACCTTCGACGGCGTCGCCCCGTTCACCGACAAGGACCGCGTCGAGGTCCATGCGGCGTTCGAACATATGGCCGAACAGACGCTCCGCGGCCTTGCGTTCGCCTATGCGGAGATCGAAGGGGAATGGCAGCTCGTGACCCACCAGAACCTTTCGGAGAAGCTCGTCTACCTCGGTTTGGTCGGCATACGCGATACGGTCCGGACGGAGGCATCGGCAACGGTCGATGCCGCGCGTCGGGCCGGAGTCCGTGTCATCATGCTCACCGGTGATTACCGGATCACCGCGGAGAACATCGCCCGCGAAGTGGGGATACTGCGTGGCGAGGCGAAGGATCAGGTGATCGACGGGAAGGATCTCGACATCATGAACGATGACGACCTCGTTGCGCGGTTGCCGCGCATCGCCGTGTTCAGTCGGGTGTCGCCGGAACAGAAGCTCCGCATCGCCCGGTTGTTGAAGAAGAGCGGCGAGATCGTCGC
>CAYGGS010000031.1:0-1879 GCA_964349545.1 uncultured Gammaproteobacteria bacterium | reverse complement strand
AGGCGAACATCGGCGTAGCGATCGGGAACACGAGCACCGATGCGGCGAAGGAGGCGTCGGAAATGCTCGTGACCGACGGCAACCTCTCGAGCATCGTTGCGGCGATCGAGGAGGGCCGCATCATATTCAAGAACATACAGCGCGTCCTTGTGTACCTCCTCGCGTCGAACTTCGGCGAACTCGTGCTCATTTCCCTCGCCATGTTCATCGGGTTGCCGCTGCCGCTCCTGCCGATCCATATCATGTGGCTCAATGTCATCACCGATCCGTTCCTCGGCATAGCGCTTGCGCGCGAACCGAAGGGACCGGATCTCATGAACGAACCGCCGCGCTCGCCCCGCATTCCTGTCCTCGACGCCAAGGCATGGTTCCGTATCGGTCTGAACGGTGCCGCGATCGGGCTCGCGACGTTCGTCGCGTTCCTCTTCGCATTGAGCCAGCACCGCCCGCAGCAGGAGGTGTTTGCGGTTACGCTCACCACGATCGCGCTCTGCGAATGGGTGGTCGCGTTCACGAGCCGCTCGACGCACCGGAGCACGTTCTCGCGTATGACGAGGAACAAGCTCCTCCTTCCGGTCATGGCGGTCGTCGTAGCGATGCAGCTGGCCATCGTGTACGTACCGGTCCTCGCGGAGTCGTTCCACATCACGCGGCTGAACCTCGGTGATTGGCTGATCGCGATCGCCGGTGCTACGTTCGTGGTGCTCGTCGAGGAAGTGCGCAAGGCGATCAGCCGGCGGAAGGGAGCGGCCGCATGATGCAGCGTCTTGCCATAGTAACGCTCTACCTCACGCAGGCAGGCCTTCTGGCCTATGAACTGATCGCGAAGTACGACACGCACGGCAGGCAGATCGCTCTCGCGATCACGAACGTGGTCGCCGTGACGCTGTTCGTCGTGCTGCAGCACATACTCCGGAAGCGGTACGGTATCGTGATCCATTGGGTCGTGCTGCTCGTCGTTTCGGCGAGCGTGTGGCTCGACGCGATGGGCAACTTCATGCACTACTACGCGTCCTACTGGTGGTGGGACCGGCTCACCCATGCGGTCGGCGGCCTCGCGGTCACGACGGGGTTCTACGTGGTAATGATCGCGCTGTGGCGCGCAGGCCGCATGACGGTGTCGTGGCGCGTCGTGAACATATACACGTTCTGCGTCGGGCAGACGCTCGGCGCGCTCTACGAAGTGTCCGAATGGCTGGGTGACATGTGGTTCGATACGAACCGCGTCGGCGGACCGTTCGATTCACCGCGTGACCTCTTCTTTAACATGGCCGGCGGCGCCCTCGTGCTGCTCATCGGGGCGTGGTGGCGCGTCCGGCATCGGGCTGTGAATGGACCTTCGACCGGCACGCGCTAGGTTCATCACTGTCGGCACCGTGACCGCCGTACTGGCCGTCATGGCCGTTCTGATGGTGATCCCGGCCGTGAGGGAATCGCAGACCATGGACGAGGCGTCCTACGTCGTTTCGGGCTTGAGCTACTGGCGGACCGGAGATTTCAGGCTCAACGTCGAGCATCCGCCGTTGCTGAAGGAACTCCTCGCCGTTCCACTGGTGGTGCGCGGTGCGACGTTCTTCGCGAACGCCTCCGACTGGAACGGCGCGAGCCAGTGGGACATCGGACCCAAGATACTTTTCGGGAACGTCGTATCGGGAATGACGCTGCTCCGCGATGCGCGGTTCGTGAACATCGGGCTGACGGTGCTGTTCGTGCTGCTGCTCGCGGCATGGTCGTACCGCATGTGGGGCGCGCGCGGCGCAGGGGTGACGCTCGTACTCGCCGCGTTCGAGCCGAACATCCTCGCGAACGGGCACCTCGCTACGACGGATGTCGGGTATGCGCTCGGCGTGCTCGCGAGCGTCGTGACGTTCGGCCGGTA
>CAYGGS010000030.1:1339-9528 GCA_964349545.1 uncultured Gammaproteobacteria bacterium | reverse complement strand
ATCGATCCTTGCGGCTCCGCTAGGGTCCCGTCCTGTGGACACCCTGATCATCGCCGCTGCGGACTCGATGGATATTATCTTGAGCGCGGCCGGAGGCCGCGCTCATGTGCTATGTCATCCTGAGGTTCTCGAAGGATGACACGACCATTCGCTGTTCGCTCTAACGCTTTGAAAAAAGGCTGAATTGTGGTACGCTTCCGGTCACAGTTACGATGCTATGACGGCTTTTTGGCGTAAACTACAGTCATCGGTCATGGGCGGCGCGGTGCTCGTCTCGAGCACGTGGTTCGTCTCGAAGCTCCTCGGCTTTTTACGCGAGCGCCTCATCGCCGCGAAGTTCGGCGCATCCCCCGAAACCGACGCGTACAACGCAGCGTTCGGCATTCCCGACTTCATTTACGGTACGCTGATCCTGGGCTCGCTTCTGTCGGTCTTCATTCCGGTGTTCATCCACTATCGGGAGAAGCAGGGGAACGAGGAGGCGTTCACGGTCGCGAACTCGATCCTGAATCTCATCGTCCTGATATTCCTCGCGTGCGGTGTGCTGCTGTTCGTGTTCGCGCCGCAGATGATGCGCATCATCGCGCCGGGGTTCGATGCCGTGCGGACGGACGCAGCCATCAGCATGACGCGGATCATCTCCGTGAACATCCTGCTGTTCGGCATCTCGAACATACTCTCCGGTATCCTGAACGCGTCGAAGAAGTTCCTCGCGTTCTCGCTCGCGCCCGTGCTGTACAACGTCGGTATCATCTTCGGCATCGTCGTGCTCGTTCCGCGGTTCGGCGTCGAAGGCATCGCCATCGGCTCCGTCATCGGCGCGGTCATGCACGTGCTCATCCAGGTTCCCTCGGTGATGAAGACCGGCTTCCGCTATCGGAGGATCATCGATACGGCGCACCAGGGCGTCCGTGAGATCGGCCGTCTTATCCTGCCCCGCGCGTTCGGCCAGTCGGTTACGCAGATAAACCAGCTCGTGAACGTGGTCATCGGTTCGACGCTCGCCGTGGGAAGCGTCACGATCTTCAAGTGGGCGAACAACATCCAGGACCTCCCGATCACGCTCATCGGCGTGAGCCTCGCGACGGTCTCGTTCCCGTTGTTCAGCGAGGCGCTCGCCCGCAACGACCGCGCTGGGTTCGTCAAACACTTCTCCGACGTCGTGCGGAAGATCCTGTTCCTCGTCATACCGGCGACCGTGCTGTTCCTGACGCTCCGCGCGCAGGCGGTCCGCGTCATCCTCGGCGCCGGTCGGTTCGACTGGGACGCGACGTACCTGACCGCGAACACGCTCGGGTTCTTCGCGCTGTCGTTCTTCGCGCAATCGCTCATCCCCGTGCTCGCACGGTCGTTCTACGCCATGCGCGATACGGCGACGCCCGTGAAGCTTACCCTGATCGCTGTCGTATTGGACATTATCGGATCGTTCGCGTTCGCCCGCGGGTTCCAGATAGGGTCCTTCGTGTTCCACGGGCTCGGCGTCCGCGGACTTGCGCTCTCGTATTCGATCTCGAGCATCGTCGGGATGCTGCTCATGTACACGGTGCTCCGCATGCGGCTCGGTGACCTCGACGATGACCGCATCATCAGGACCATAGCGAAGGTGATCGGTGCGAGCGCGCTCATGACGCTGCTCATCCAGGGCGTGAAGTTCACGGTCGTCCAGTTCGGCGTTACGCTCGACACCGGGTTCGGCGTGCTTACGCAGCTCATCGTCGCAGGCGGCATCGGTACGCTCGGCTACGTCTGGTTCGCTGCGGCGTTCGGGCTCGAGGAGGTCGGAGCCATCAAGGCATGGTTCTTCAGGCTGGTACGGCAGGTCACGAACGGCAAGAACGGGAACGGAGGACAGACCAATGGCTCGTGACGTCCGTTCCATACGGAACTTTTGCATCATCCCGCACCACGCGCGTTGCGTGGATGCGGGACAGGTTGTCCAAGAGGTGGTATGAAGCACATCAGGAATTTTTGTATCATTGCCCATATTGACCACGGGAAATCGACGCTGGCCGATCGGTTCTTGGAGCTCACGAACACGGTGTCCCGAAGGGACATGCAGCCGCAGCTCCTGGACCAGATGGACATCGAGCGCGAGCGCGGCATCACGGTGAAGCTTGCGCCCGTCCGCATGCAGTGGAAGGGCCACGAGCTTAACCTAATCGACACGCCGGGTCACGTCGACTTCGCGTACGAGGTGTCGCGGTCGCTCGCTGCTGTAGAAGGTGCGGTGCTGGTCGTCGATGCGACGCAGGGCATCGAGGCGCAGACCATCGCGAACCTGACGCAGGCGCTCGCGGTCGACCTTGTGATTATCCCGGTCATCAACAAGATCGACCTGCCGAACGCCGAGACCGAGAAGGTCCGTACGGAGATAGTCCACTTGCTCGGCTGCGAACCCGCCGATATTCTCGAGGTTTCGGCGAAGGTGGGGACCGGCGTCGGGGCGCTGCTCGACCGTATCGTGGAGCGCGTCAAACCGCCGACGACCGCTGCCACGGGATCGGCCCGCGCCATGATCTTCGATTCGGTGTACGACGAGTTCCAGGGCGTCATCGCTTACGTGCGCATGGTGGACGGGGCGTTCACGCGCGGTGCGCCGATACGGTTCGCTGCGACCCGGCAGAAAAGCGAGGTGCTCGAGGTCGGTCACTTCTCGCCGAAGCGTGTCGCCGAGGAGCACATCACCGGCGGCGAGATCGGGTACGTGGTCACCGGCATGAAGGACCTCCGGGCGGTTCGCGTCGGTGACACGATCACCTCGCAGCAGGACCGTATCGAAGCGCTGCCGGGCTACCGTGAGATCCAGCCGATGGTGTTCGCTGGATTGTTCTGCAAGGAAGGCGACGAGTATCCCAAGCTGCGTGAAGCACTTGAAAAACTCCGGCTGAACGACGCATCGCTCACGTTCGAACCCGAACATTCGCCCGCGCTCGGATACGGATTTCGTGCCGGGTTTCTCGGCTTGCTGCATCTCGATATCGTCCAAGAGCGCCTGCAGCGCGAATATGGGCTCGACCTGATCGTCACGGTACCGTCGGTCGCCTACAAGGTGACGACCACCGACGGCGATGTTGTGACGATCCATTCACCGCTCGAGCTTCCCGACCAGTCGCGTATCGTGCGCATCGACGAACCGTTCATGACGCTCGATGTGGTCACACCGTCCGACCGCATAGGACCGGTGATGCAGCTTGTGAGCGGGCGCCGGGCACGGTACATGAGCACTGAATACCTGGATGCTGCGCGCGCGATCCTCCACTACCAGCTCCCGCTCACCGCCCTTCTCGTGGACTTTTATGATGCGCTGAAGAGCGCGAGCTCGGGATACGCGTCGATGAACTACGAGTTCCTCGACTACGAGGAGGCCGACGTCGTCCGGCTCGATATCCTGGTCGCAGGCGACCGGGTCGATGCGCTCTCATCGCTCGTGTACCGCGACGAGTCGTATGCGCGCGGACGGAGCGCGGTCGAACGGCTGAAGGCCATCCTGCCCCGCCAGATGTTCGAGGTGCGCATCCAGGCTGCTTTGAGCGGGAAGGTCATAGCCTCGGAATCCATCCCGGCCATGCGCAAGGACGTCACCGCGAAACTGTACGGGGGCGACGTGACGCGCAAAAAGAAGCTGCTCGAGAAGCAGAAGAAGGGCAAGCGACGCATGCGGACGCTCGGCAAGGTGGACATCCCGCCCGAGGCGTTCCTTGCGATCCTAAAACGTTGACCGCTACTGGCCGCTGAAGAAGGGCATGACCGTGAAAATGAGCATGCTTGCTATCATGAGCGTACTGATCACGATCCAGAGGATCCGTTCTCGTTTGCTGCGTTTCATGGTATTCTTTAGGTGATAATGCTTTACGAACAGCTTACCAAAAATCTTAAGGAAGGGGAAACGCTGATCCGTGCGGTACGGCGCGATGCGCTCGCGCAGATCCGGCCGCTCGGGTTCACGGTCCTTCTGATCGTTCTGGATTTTTTCTTCCTGACATTACTTATCAAGCAGGGAACGTGGGGCATCGTGGTGTTCATCCTCGTCGGCGTCGTCGCCGTGGTGGTCGGCTTGCGGGCGCTCGTCGAGTGGCAGCTGAATGCGCTCCTCATCACGAACGAGCGCGTGGTGCACGTCTATCAGAAGGGGTTCTTCACACGGATGGTCGCTGAGGCGACGTATGATAGGATCACGGACGTTCGGTCGACCGTCAAGGGCGTTCATCAGACCATGTTCGGTTTGGGATCGATCGAGGTACAGACCGCAGGCGAAGGCACGAACCTCACCATCGACGGCGTCAGGCATCCGTCGCAGATTCAGGCGCTCCTCACCAGCATCGTCCGGACCTCGCACGGGCAGGACCATACGCCGCTGACCGCGCAGGAGCTCGTCGAGGCGCTGACCAAGGCGAAGAAGGGGCTCGGCGCGGGTGCGTTCAACGAACTGCTCACCCGCGTCACACGGGACGACGACCATCCCGGGACGGAGTGAACGACGGTGGACGGACCAAGACGGTATGGGGTATAGTAAGTGACACTGTGTTATGGCGCAATCGCATCGACGAGAACGGATCCTGATCCTGCTACGCTCCCGGGTGATAACGGTGAGCCTGATCGTCATCGCGGGAGCCATCTGTGTGGCGCTCGGCCGGGAAGGGGCGCGTCGCGTCACCGTCCAGCGCGAGCTCGACCGGTTGACCAGGGATATCGTGGCGGCCGAAGCGAAGACGCAGGACCTTGATCGCATGCTCACCATCCTGAAGAGCACGACGTACGAGGAGGGGGAGGCACGCACCTCCATGAACCTGCAGAAACCCGGTGAAAAGGTGCTCGTCGTACCCGACGTCGACACCGGCAGCGTCAGCGGTGATGCTGCGGCATCCGACGGAACCGCGGAGCAGCCATCGGAGCGATCGAAAGGATCGAACACGGGAAAATGGTGGGATTTCATCTTTCACCCCTCATCATCCTAAAACGTAACTTCATTCAATGCGTATGCAAAACCCAATTGTGAACGTCAAGAAAGCGGTCGCACCCATGAATAGGAACAGCAAGGTCCGTTCGCCGCAACGGAGGTTCATCATCAGCATGGTGGCGGCGGTCGTCGGCACCGCGGTCGTCGGCGTGGCCGTATCCGTCGTCGGCATGTACGTCGGCCATTGGGAATCGACGGTCATCAAGTACGTGGCGAAGGTGGTCCCTGCACCGGCCCTCGCGGTGAACGGCCACTGGCGTTCGTACGACGAGTACCTCGATGCGGTCGCGACCCTTGATTACTCGTTCGGCCAGCCCGCGGTGCTCCAGGCGAGCGGGTATACGGTCAAGCCGTCGGATCAGGAGCTTCGGACCATGGTGCTCGACCGGATGGCGAAGGAGGAGGTCGTCAACCAGATCGCTAAGAAGCGAGGTGTGGCCGTGACGAAGGCGGACCTCGATGCGGAAATGAAGAAGCTCGCGGACCAGACAGGCTCCGAGGCCGATGTCGCCGAACAGGTCAAACAGCTCTACCAGTGGGACCTCACCACATTCAGCAAGAAGGTCATCGAGCCCTACCTGCTCCGGCAGCGGCTCCAGGACGACATCGCTTCGGATGCGGCGATCAACGCTGATGCCGCATCGCGTGCACAGAAGGCGTTGACCCGCGTGCAGGCCGGTGAGGATTTCCAGACGATCGCCAAGGAGCTCAACGAGGATTCGACGAAAGGTGTCAGCGGGGATATGGGGATCTGGGCGAAGGGGGAGAAGGACGCTGCGCTCGAGGAAGCGGCGTTCGCGCTCGAGGTAGGAAAGAACAGCGGCATCATCACAACGGTCGGTGGGTATTACATCCTCAAGCTTCTCGAGAAGGTTCCGGCCGATGACAGCACATCGACGCCCGAGAAGGTGCATACGGCCGGGATCTTCATCGGGGTGAAGGCGCTGGACATCTGGCTCTACGAACAATCGAAATCCCAGAAGGTGGCGATCTTCCTGCGCGGGTATGCGTGGAACAAGGACGGCGCACGGGTCGTCTACTCGGGAACGTCGTCCTCGCCGGCCACGAACGCGAACAGCGCGGTCAACGCGAACACCAACGCTGCGGTGTCGCAGTGACGGTGTCTGGAGCCACCGGTCGGAATCGAACCGACGACCTCTGCTTTACGAAAGCATTGCTCTACCAGCTGAGCTACGGTGGCACGTGAATGCGTGACGGCATTCCGTTACGCTCGGCGCATCCAACACTACCACGCAACGATGAGACCGTCAACGCATGAACGTCCGCAACGAACCGACCGGACCGCCGTCCAGGCCCGATCGTTCATCATGCCCGGCAACGACATCGGACTGTTGCTATTGCATGGTTTTGCCGGAAGCATCTACGACCTTCGTGTTTTCGGCGAACTTCTCCATACGACGGGCGGGTACACGGTCGTCGGCGTTCGGCTCGCCGGACACGGTATGACCATCGGCGACCTCCACCATACCGTCGCCGACGACTGGTACGCCGCTGCGCGCCACGGCTACCATACCCTCGCCCAGCGCACGAAACACGTCGTGGTCATCGGTGAGTCGATGGGAGCCCTCATCGCGTTCCGCCTGAGCAGGGACTATCCAAAGATCCGTGGTGTCGTGTGCATCGCACCTGCGCTACGAATGGGGAACGAAACGCTGCGCGACGTCGTTACGCGCATCACGCCGCCCACGATGAGATGGAAGAAGACGTGGGTCGATGATGCCCGGGCCGAGCGTGGTTCGTTGCGTGCGGTGACCACACAGTCCTACCGTGAGTTCGCGCGCGTCGTCGAGACCGAACGCGCCAGCTTGAAAACGGTCGACGTCCCCGTGTTGGCGCTGTTCGCGGAAGGGGACTTCGTGACCGATCCCGGAAGCATCGAGGAATTGAAGGCGTCGTTGCCTGAGGACCGACTGAAGATACACGCCGTTCCGGTCCGTTCCCATCATCTTAGCGAGTCCGACCAGGTAGATGCGCTGGGTACCGCCATCCATGAGTTCGTGCAGCGGCGCACGTGATATGGACGGATTATGGATTTATGGTATAGTATCGGCGTGCGTCTGATTGTCTTGTGATATCCGTAGCATCCCTATTCATGCGTATTCGAGGAAACAAACATCATGACGGAAGCGTTACCTGCCGTCATGAGAGCGGAGCGGGAAACGGGACTCGAACCCGCGACCTTCTGCTCCGCCTGCCGGAGCTGCCGAAAGCAACGGTGACAAGTTTGACTATTGAATGGAGCGGGAAACGGGACTCGAACCCGCGACCTTCTGCTTGGGAAGCAGACGTTCTACCAACTGAACTATTCCCGCACAATAACCTTGTTATGGGCGCAATTACCGTCAGCGGCGGGCAGGTCTACCAATCACCCGTCCCGTATACGGCGAGCGACGCGAGCCGTTGTGCGGGGAACTATTCCCGCAGGCACCACCGAGTATACCGTCTTGCGAAGGCGCTGCCAAGTATGGTCGCTGCGCTGCTCATCGTCGCGACCATGGCCATGGTCGGCGTCCCGGTCGTATCGGCCGATGCGACCCCGCTGAAGACCATCTCCTTCTCGCAGGAGACGCTATCGAAGGGGTTCACCTATTCCGAACCGTCGGGCCAGTTCAGGCTCATGATCGCGGGAGGTTCGTTCGCGACGCCGTCCTCGGTCGTCGTCAATAAGGTCGACGTCGCCGCGCTTCCCGATTGGGGCGACATGGTCCGGGTGAGCGACGGATACTCGGTATCCATCACCGCCGTTTCGGGAGAACCGCAGATCCTCGTTCCGCTGGCGTTCCGATTCGCAGTGCCGAATCCGGGGTTCATCACCTGGGTCGGGAAGCTCACAGCCGATGGTTCATCGTGGGAGCGGCTCGGGAGCCAGCTCAAGGCGAACGCCGCTGTCGCCGTGTCGGCCGACGACAAGCCGTCGTTCACCGTCGCGTTGTTCCAAAGTCCTACGGCGCAAGAGGGGATCGCGACCTACTACGGTACGTACACGAGGATGACGAAACTCACCATGGTCGCTGCGTCGAACACGTTCCCCTACGGCACGTCATTGAAGGTCACCAACCTTGACAACAACAAGGCGGTCATCGTCAAGGTCATGGATACCGGCGGCTTCAGGTATCCGACGGTCATCGACCTGTCGACGCCGTCGTTCGCGCGCATCCAGTCGACGTGGAAGGGCCTTGCACGGGTCCGCGTCGAGGTCGCGAAATCCGGA
>CAYGGS010000030.1:0-1329 GCA_964349545.1 uncultured Gammaproteobacteria bacterium | reverse complement strand
TCCGGAGAGAGATCGTCGCCGACCCCGGACGAGCCGGTGGCGACATTGACGTCGACGGCGGCACCCGTCTCGGACGGCGCGACGCCGGCCACGACCGCAGCGACCGCGTCGATCGTCGTCGACGTCGCATCGGGGCAGCGCCTTGCCGGCAAGAACTACACGAAGTCGTTCCCGATCGCGAGCCTGACGAAGCTCATGACCGCCGCGGTGTTCCTCGATACGAAGCCTGACCTGACGAAGGTCGTAACGTACAGCGCCGCGAAGTGCAACACGACCTGCAGCTGTCTCCGTCTGGCGGACGGCGAGCAGGTGACGCTGAAGGACCTCCTGTACGCTTCGTTGGTCGGATCGGCGAACAATGCGACGCTGGCGCTTGCTGACGCGACCGGCATGACCCCTAAGCAGTTCGTACAGAAGATGAACGAGAAGGCCGTCGCGCTCGGTCTTACGGCGACTACGTACGTCGAACCGACCGGGTTGGAATCCGGGAACGTCAGCAGCGCCGCTGACCTCGCGGTCATGGCGATCGTCATCCCCGATACGTATCCGACGATAAAGAAGGTCGCAAGCACAGGCAGCTATTCCTTCACTTCGAAGAACACGGTCTGCAGCGCCGCGTACAAGCAGAAGGACGGCACCTGCAAACACTCCTTTACGACCACGAACAAACTGTTCGGAAAGACGTCGTTCTCCGTCGTCACCGCGAAGACGGGCTACATCGACGAGTCACGGCATACCTTCATCCTCCGCGGCAGGGACACGCAGGGCCACGAGGTCGTCGTGGTGCTCCTGAAGGTGTACAATAAGACCGACCTCTTCAACCACGCGAACGCGCTCATGAACTGGACGTTCGCCCACCATTCCTGGGCGTGATATGACCGGAGGGACATGATCACATTCGATAACGTCACGAAGTTCTACCAGAAGGACATCGTCGGGGTCAAGGACATTTCATTGACCATCACCGCCGGTGAGTTCGTCTCGATCGTCGGCCAGTCCGGCTCGGGTAAGACGACGATGGCGAAGCTCATCATCGCGGAGGAACGCGTGACGAAAGGTCGCGTGGTCATCGGCGACTGGGACATCACGCACATCAAGCATGGCGACATTCCGATGCTCCGCCGCCAGATCGGCGTCGTGTTCCAGGACTTCAAGCTCCTTTCGAGGAAGACGGTGTTCGAGAACGTCGCGTTCGCGCTCGAGGTTTCAGGCGCCACCAACGCGCAGATCAAATCGGTCGTACCGCAAGTATTGAAGATCGTCGGACTCGAGTCGAAGCAGAACCGGTTCCCGCACCAGCTCTCGGGCGGTGAGCAGCAGCGCGTCGTG
>CAYGGS010000029.1:4027-9564 GCA_964349545.1 uncultured Gammaproteobacteria bacterium | reverse complement strand
GTTAGGAAATTAGTGCTCCTCGGCGGTCGTAGCGACCTTTAAGAATACGAGCGTGAGGATCGCAAAGATGAAGGCCTGCACGGCGCCGACGAAGATCTCGAGGAACATGAACGGCAGCGGTGCGATGACCGGGATGAGAAAGGCGATGACCGTCAGGAGTATTTCTCCGGCAAAGACGTTGCCGAACAACCGGAACGAGAACGAGATGAACTTCGCGAACTCTCCGATGAGCTCGACGATGCCGACGAAGGTGTAGATCGGGTTCTTGAAGTTGAAGAACTTCCTGCCGTACTTCTTCGCCGAGACCGCGAGGATGCCGAAGATCTGTATCGAGATGACGGCGATGATCGCGAGCGCGAGCGTGACGTTCAGGTCCGCGTTCGTCGAGCGGAAGAGCGGCACGAGGACCTCCTTGCCGTGGTGCTCCTCGTATATGCCGATGGGCCCGATACCCGGCAGGAGCCCCATCCAGTTCGAGGTCAGGATGAACAGGAAGAGGGTGAACACGAGCGGGAAGAACTTCACGGACTGCGCGCGGCTGCCGGTGACGCCGTCCATGATGCTGAACGCGCCCTCGACGAGCGCCTCGAACAGGTTCTGTATGCCGCGCGGGATGAGCTGGACCTTCCGCTTGAGGACGAATGCCAGCACGGCGAGCACGGCGACGCTCGCGAGCGACATGATGAGCGTATTCGTGATGGGAAAGGCGCCGATGTGACCGACCTTTTCCGCGGCGAGCGAGATTTCCAGTTCCTTCATGGGTGGTCCTTATCCTTGGGTGACATGTCCTTGATGATCTTCGTGAGCTTCATGACGACGAGAGCGGAGGTGATGACGATCGAGACGACGACGCCCCCGAGGAAGATCCAGGGCTCCGTGCCGTACCGCCGGTCGAGCCATGAACCGAGCAGGGCGAACGCGACGAGCGGGACCGCGACGATCACCCCGAAGTCCCAGGCGAAACCGAGGGCCTGTGCGAGCAGGCCGCGCTGCCGTTTCGTGTCGGGTGTGGTCTTCGTTTCGTCCATGTAAAGTTCCTAAAGTGAGGCTCTTGAAAGGGTCTCCGTCGTGACTATGCCCATGACTTTCAGATGCAATTTGGACTCGTGTCTGACGGAAATGCAGTACATTTCTGCGTTGATGTTCGCAGTGTTTTCCACAAAATTATGCGCACCTAGTCTACTCAAAAATGCCCTTTTCTGCAAGGGTGGCCCAAAGAAATGGCTAAGATAAGCTTTTTTCTAGCTCTCTTCACTATTCAGACCAATCCAAAATGTCTTTCCATCCTGAAGCCATTTAACGACCGATTTCACCAAGTGCATCGGCAGAACGTTTCCGCGTTCCAATTCGTTCACAGCAACCCACGAGCACGTGATGTGCTTCTCCTTCGACTCGGTGGGCGCCTCGTCGATCGTGGCCGAAAAGACGAGGTTGATCTCGTGCGCCTCGATCCCCTTCACTGTAAAGACGTTCTCGGCGATGCCGATGAACGTCGCCTCGCGCATCTCAACGCCGAGCTCCTCGCAAAATTCCCGCTTCAGGGTCTCGACTGCGCTTTCCTTGAATTCAACGCCACCTCCGGGGAAGAAATGGTGATTCCCATCGATCATCCAACACAGGAGTACCTTCCCGTCCTGTACCACGACCGCCCGCGCGACAACCCGCATGTTGTCGTTCATATGGTTCCTCCATCGACTATTTCGAGCGACTGTCGCAGTATCTTTCCCGCGTATTCCGAATCTGACGGCCGGTCATAATGGAACGCGCCTCGAAACGACTTCCCTTCCAACAACAACGGCAGCCACAACGTATCACTGTGCCACATGTTGTCAAAGGGAATGTTATCGACCTCGAACCATTGCGGTTTCATCTCTTCGGTCTCGTGCGGTTCACCGCTGAATTCCGTCACACGAAATACGTGGACCTCTAGCTCCTTGGGATCTGAATCGAACGAAAAATCAAGTACGCCGACGCGCGTCATCTTTGTCGGAACGATACCGACCTCCTCTTTCATTTCGCGTCGGGCAGCTCCTTCGACCGATTCGTCTTCTTCAACCTTGCCGCCGAACCCGTTCCATCTACCCGTACCGAATCCCCTCTTCTTCATTCCCAACAATACCCTCGGGTGCTGATGGACAATGCAGAGTGTGAGGATTCTCTTCATTCATTATTCCACGTTCGGCTTTTCCAGCTGCATCGGTTCGATGCTCGCCTCCGCATCCGTGATCTTCACGACGTCCTTGTCGATCTTCTTGAACTCCTTGTACGCCGTGTTGTAGTGGCCGACCGTCGTACCGAGCGTCGCGCCGAGCTTCTGCAGATAACCATCGTATGATTGCAGGTGCTTCGCGAGCACTTCAACGTTCTTGCGAATTTCTTTCGCCGATTCCTCGATCTGCATGGCACGAAGTCCTTGCAGTACCGTCTGCAGATACGCGAAGAACGACGTCGGCGAGACGATGATGACGTGCTTCTCCTTGAACGCGTAGTCGATCAGGTCACGCGACGACACGCCGCCCGCGCCGACCTTGTTCACGAGAAGATCGTAGTACAGTCCCTCGGCCGGGATGAACATGAACGCGAAGTCCATCGTGTTCTCGCTCGGCCGGATGTACTTCGACGTCTCGTCGATGCGGTTCTTCAGGTCCTGTTTGAACTGCTTCTCGATGGCGTCGTGGTCGGCGCCCGGACCGAGCTCGGTCAGACGATTGTAGTTCTCGAGCGAGAACTTCGCGTCGACCGGGATGATCTTGTCCTGTAAGAATATGGCCGCGTCGACGATCTCACCGTCCTTGAACTTGTACTGCAGCTTGTAGTGCTTCGGCGGCAAGACGTTCTTCAAAACCGTTTCCAAATAGTATTCTCCAAGAACACCCCGTTGCTTCGGGTTGTTCAGCGTGTCCTGCAGTTTCTGCAGCTGATCGGCGAAGCTGACGACCTGGCGGTTCGTCTCGTCGAGCTTGGTCAGCCGCTCGGTCACGTCGCGCACGATCTTCGAGCTCTCCCCGAGCTGCGCGCGGACGTCCTGCTTCATGGACTCGTTGTGCCGGTCGAGCCGCTCGTTGATGCCCTTCAGGTCCTCCTTGAGCATCATGAGCGAAGCGCCGTCGTCCTTCGACGTCAGGTCCTTCATCCGCTTGTTGATCATGCTAATGGCTACGCCTAAGCCAACCACGAACACGGCGAGTATCACGATGAGGTCCATCCCGTTAGACAGTTAGTTGGATAAGACGAGTCATGGATCGTTCGCTAGCGAGCTTCTCACAGGGCTGTCTAACGGGATCCATGGCTCAATAGTAGCACGGCCGGACCCCGCGGAAAAGGCTATTTTCGTCGATTGACGAATACCTCGGAATTGGTCAGTATGGACATATCATGTGCACGGATGAACCAGAAATCCGCCCACTGAGCTCGTTTCGGCACTGCGGCTGAACACACAGCCACCCCTTCCCAACCCCTTGGAGGATCGGCCGTTCCCCAACGTTTGCCGGTACACGCCGCATCATTGTCACCCCCGATGTACAGGGAGGTCACATCACAATGGATGGACTGCGGACGTCAATCAGAAACATCATCGACGCCATGCACGCTGATGAAGTGCTCACGCCGGTCGAGGCAGCGATCATCATGCAGCGGATGGAACACATCGCCGGTCCCGACTGGACCCTTCCGGACCTCATGCAGACGCTCTTCGACGGGTTCTCCGTCCACAAGTTCGAGCATGCAAGGGTTCAGATGGAACGTGTCGCGACCAAGACGCCCGACGCGGAAGAGCTCATCACCCGCAGGATGGCCTGCAAGGCCCTCCACCACGAGGGGTTTCCCGACAAGGACAAGCGCGAGGCGCTCCGGATCCTCAAGTGCGAGCAGGGCTTCCGCCTGCCGGCGCCGAAGGTGCTTCCGCACCGCCTGGGACCGCTCCACCGCAAGGGCAAGATCTCCAGCATCGCCGTGAAGTGCTGCCCCGACAACGTGGTCTTCATCCTCGCGCAGCTCGCACGCGACCTGTTCCGGGGCCGTCCCGATCTCGAGGCCAAGTTCGCGGCCATCAAGTGGCAGTACCACCAGGTCCCGGAGGACCGCCGCGCCATCGAGGTGTTCCGTCGCGAGCGCGCGCTCGCCCCCAAGGAGATCGTGGCGTAACCCGACGCCGCACCGCAGTGCACCAAGGAGGAGATCCGTCCCTCGATGAGGGACCGTTCAGTACGGACGCGCGAGCTGTAGCTATTACGGCTCGCGTGTTTCCATATACGCTTCCCCTTTTCAAGGGGAAGGGAGGAAGTCCCGACCGCGAAGCGAGTCGGGACGACGGCAAGGGGTCACTGTCGCGTCGCATTCTATGGTGTCATTCCGGACTTGATCCGGAATCTCGCATGAAACGCAACTGGACCCCGGATCGGAGTCCGGGGTGACAGTAGTATCAAGCAGCGACGCGACTTTCGCCTACTCCAGCCCGAACAGTCTCGCTGCATTCTCCGTCGTCTGCTTGAACACCTCGTCCGCCGTCACGCCCTTCAGCTCCGCCACCTTCCGCCCAACGAACTCCGTATACAGCGGCTCGTTGCGCTTGCCGCGGTGCGGCGCTGGCGTCAGGTACGGCGAATCAGTTTCGATGAGCAGCCGCTCGAGCGGCGTCTTCTTCACGATCTCCGTCAGCAGGTCGGATTTCGGGAACGTGATGATGCCGGTGATGCCGATGTGGAACCCGAGCTCGAGGAACTGCTCCGCGTGCGCCCAGTCGCCGCCGAAGCAGTGCGCGACGCCGACGCCCATGCCGGTGTTCTTGAGTATCGTCAGGACGTCATCGTACGCATCGTACCTTCCTGCCTCGTCGCGCATGTGCAGGATGAGCGGCTTGTGCACGTCGCGCGCGATCGTGATGAACTCACCGAACAGGTTTGCCTGCTTGTCCTTGATGGTATCGACATCGAATTCCTGAACAGATTCCGTCTGTTCCGCGGTCTCGCTCTCGTCATGGAAGTGGCTACCGATCCTGAAGTAGTCCAGGCCGACCTCGCCGATGGCAACGACGCCGTCCTTCTCGGCAAGGTCGCGGAAGGTATCCGGCTCGAACTCGTGCCGGACCGCGTGGATCGGATGCTGCCCGACCGCGGCCCAGACCGGCTTGCCTGAGAACATTTCGACGAGGTGGATCGCGCGCGCGCTCGTCTCGAGCTGCGAACCGACGTTGATCGTACCGACGTCCGCCGCGACGGTCCGCTGCGTCACCTCGATCCAGTCCTTTTCGAAGGCCTTGAAGTTGACGTGGGCGTGACTGTCGACGAATTTCATCGGGATCGGTGCGTGATTACAATATCGCCGGCATTGTGAGGACCGACTGCGCGGTCTTTAACGCTTTCGGCAGCAGCGGCACGACGATCTGCGCGACGCCGTTGAACACCGGCACCAAGGCCGAGCCCTTCAGCGTCTCGGTCCATACCGGGCTCACGTTGAACTTCGTCGCGACGTAGACGACGATACCGATCGTGAGCATGCCCTCGAAAAATCCAACAACGGCGCCGCCGAGGTGGTTCAGC
>CAYGGS010000029.1:0-4017 GCA_964349545.1 uncultured Gammaproteobacteria bacterium | reverse complement strand
ATGATCTTCAGGATGTTGAATATCTTGTATACCGCCCAGAACGCGATGCCGATCACGCGGTTCAGGAGCGCCATCAGGATGGCGAACCCGACGAGCTTCGCGACGAGCGGGTTCCAGTTGAACGACGTCGCAAGCCAGTTCGAGAACGGCTCGTACCAGCGGCTCGCGAGGAACACGCCGAGCACCAGCCCGACGAGCGACCCGAGCATCTGGATGAGCCCGTTCTTGAAGCCGTACAGCACGAACGCGCCGAGGACGACGAGCATGATGATGTCAAGGAGGGTCATAATATATGAATACTATTTGCTTAAAGGTTTTTCTAATGCACCGCTCTTTTCGATATACTCGACAACCTTTGTTAGAATTCCTAGAAGTTCTCCAACGTGAGAAAAATCACGGGCCCGTTCGATGATAACAGCGCACATTCCATCACGCACCATTATCCAAGGACGGAAGGACAATCGCGTGTACCAATCCATGAAGTCGGGGGTGAACACGCTAAACGCTAGTTTCGGGGGGTATGCGTGAACCTGCATCTCCTTATTGAAGGATATGCTTTCTAAATCGGTCTCTTTGATTGACCCTCTAAACGCCGATGTTTCTGGACGTAATCTTGCCCACCCTTGAAGTGAACCATGGATATCAGCCCGGACATAGATGAGCGGAGTCGCCTTCTTCTCGGTATCAGGTGCTGCGTATCCGAAGCCAAAGATGCCGCCAGTGAGTCCGGGCATCACGGCCAGCAATTCTGGAGTTATCGTGTCAGCGCTAATATCGACGGAAACGCGCTGCAATGTCCTTTCATACAACCTCGTTTTTTCCAATTGAAAGAACTGATTCGGTATCTGTGGGACTTCGAGCAGCTTCCATCCTTGTTGTGCGACAAATGCAAAACATGCGCGTCTGGTCAGCGTATTCTTTGATAAAAATCCCCAAAGAGCAAGAGCACAAAATGCAACAATCAGAGCTCCTGCGAGAACGAGCCCGATGAGTACCAACATCTCGATGCGCAACCATCCACCGAGTACAACGCTTACGATCATCGCCAATACACCAATTCCGAGAAGGCCATTGTATGTTGATCTCTCCGGCATGCTCACATCCTCGGAAACAACGGTTCGATCTTCTTCACTGGTTGTTTGAACGCCGCGATTATCTTCTCCGACGTGCCGGGCATGAACGGCTCGAGTAGCTCGGCGATGTCCAGCACGCGGTTCGCGAGTTCGTCAAGCAGAGGCTTCAGCTCCTCACTCCCCTGTTTCACCATCTTCCATGGCTCCTTCGCGTCGATGAGCGCGTTCGAATCGTCGATGAGCTGCCAGATGACCTTCAGCGCCTCATCGTAGCGGTATGCAGTCACGGCCACGTTGATGGGTCCGCGTTCGACGTCGCCGATGGTCGACGTCCGCTTGAACGCACCGTCGGCATACTTCTCGAGCATGTTCGTCGTGCGCGAAATGAGATTTCCCAGGCCGTTCGCAAGGTCAGCCGTATATGCTGCATTAAACCGATCCATCGTGAAATCACTGTCTTCGAACGGATTCACGTGCCGCAGCAGGAAATACCGCAGCACGTCTGCACCGTACTTCGCGACCAATACGAATGGATCGACGACATTGCCGAGCGACTTCGACATCTTCGCGCCTGCCGCGGTGATGAACCCGTGGATGACGATCTGCCGTGACGGCTCGACCCCGGCCGACAGGAGCATCGCCTGCCACATGGCCGACTGCTGGCGGAGGTTGTCCTTCCCGGCAAACTGAACCGACGGCCACCACGTTGTGAATTTCTTCGCGGGCCATCCAAGGCAGGAGATGTAGTTGATGAGCGCGTCGAACCACACGTACATGACGTGCGTGTCATCACCCGGCACGGGAATGCCCCACGGCATCTTCGTCTTCAATCGCGAAATGCTGAAATCGTCGAGGCCGCGCGAGACGAACTCCCTGATCTCATTCAGCCGATGCGCCGGTACCACGAAGTCAGGCCGCTTCTCGTACAGCTCGAGCAATGGTTTTTGATATTTCGAGAATTTGAAGAAATAGTTCTCCTCCTCGATAAGCTCTATCGGGAGGTTCGGATGGATCGGGCATTTCCCGTCGGTAAGCTCCGATTCGGTCTTTTCAAGCTCGCAGCCGCTGCAGTATTTCACCTTGTAGAACTTCTTGTAGATGTCACCGGCCTTGTCGCACCGCTTCCAGAACTCCTGCGTGGCTGCAACGTGTACCGGATCGGTCGTCCGGATGAAGCTGTCGTAGCTCAAATCCAACGCAACTTTCAGCTCGTCGAACTTCGCGGCATGCTCGTCAACGTATGCTTGCGGGTCCTTCTTTCCCTCGACGGCCTTCCGGTAGACCTTAACGCCGTGTTCGTCCGTGCCGGTGTTGAAGAACACGTCGAACCCGCGCTGCCGCTGGTATCGCGCGATGACGTCCGCCTGCACGATCTCAAGGGCGAAGCCGATATGCGGGTCTGCGTTCACATACGGAAGCGTGGTCGTGAGGGAAAAACGTTTCTTCATGATGTCCTCTCAATTACAGTAAAATACTGCGCTCCCCTGCCAAGAACCTTTACCACGCGCCAACCGGTCCCTTTGACCAGTTCACGCATCTCCTTCGGCGATACGAACAGATAGTCGAACCACGGATCGGTGTACCTTTCGAACCGTACACGGATGCGGACCTGACCGTACATCCGGCCCCGTTTCGTGTTCGCCTTGTTGTAGCACATGTGTGCCTCTTCCGAGGTTATATAGGGATCGCGGCACTCCGCAATGATCCGCGCGTCCTTCGTGCTGCAACGCAGCAGTTGGCGAAGCATCGTTCTCGCGTGTGACCTCGATCCGAAAAGGCCGAAGTTATTGCCGAACATGACGAACGTGTCATATCGCTTCCGGCCGTTCGGCAACGTTTCAAGCGACCCGATGCGAACGTTCTTGATCCTGCGTTCCTTGCATACCTTCACGGCGAGTGGCGACGGATCGATGCCTTCTGCCTTGAACCCTCGGCGCTGGAGATACTGCACGTGTCGTCCGGCTCCGCAGCCGATATCGACGATCCTTCCCCGTGCGTAACGAAGCGCACTCGCATCATGCTTCCATGATCGATATAATGAAAAATATTCCGCGATATCGCCCGAATCGATATAGCCGTCATCGCGTTCGACGATGTACCACTGCGTTCCCCTACGCAGATGTGCCATGAGCGCGTGTCCGAATGCGTCCGATGTTCCGACCTTCCGTGTCATATAGCTTCAGTCTACCTTGCCGGACACCACGACGACAAACTCCCCGCGTACCTTGCCGGGATTGTCCGTAAACACGTCGTTCACGTACCCTATGCTGCCGCGGACGACCTCCTCGAACAGCTTCGTGAGCTCGCGCGTGACCACGACGGTCCGACCGTTTTCGAGGAGCTCCTTCAGGCGTTCGAGCGTCTTCAAGAGCCGGTGCGGCGATTCGAAGAACACGGCGGTCTCGGCCGAATCAGCGATCTCCATAAGCATGGTCTCGCGGCCTTTCTTGTGCGGTATGAAGCCGAAGAACCGGAACCGGTCGGTCGGGAGTCCCGAGAGCGAAAGCGCTGCCGTGACCGCAGATGGACCCGGTACGGCGACGACCTTCACACCCGCATCGTAAGCGGCTGCCACGAGAATGCCACCCGGATCGGAAATGCCCGGCGTTCCGGCGTCGGTCACGACCGCGATGGTCTTGCCATCACGGATCATACCGATAACCTCGGCGACCTTCGCCGAAGAGCTGTGGTGGTGGACGCTCATGAGCGGTGCCGATATACCGTGCCGGTCGGTGAGCTTCCTCGTGACACGCGTATCCTCGCACACGATGCGGTCTGCGCGACGCAACAGCGCGAGTCCCCTCGCGCTCAGGTCGTCCAGGTTGCCGATCGGTGTGCCGACGACCGCGAGCACACCCTTAGCATCAGATTGATTTGAATTATTCATATCATCAAATGTCCTGTCGCGCCGTACGAGCGAGTATCAGGGTGACCCCGCTAAGCG
>CAYGGS010000028.1:0-11223 GCA_964349545.1 uncultured Gammaproteobacteria bacterium | reverse complement strand
CGCAGATGCCGCCCCAGGAGGTCCATACGATGCCCGAGCGGTTCCTTGATGCCGGTCCGACCGGCGGCGCTCCGGCTGCGGGCGGCGGCAAGGGTACCAGCGGCCTCGGCAAGAAGCTGATCATTGCAGGCATCTGCGTCGTCGTGGTCGGCGCGCTCGGCGCAGGCGCGTGGTACTACTTCACCAAGATGGCGAGCACCAATGACAACGAGAACATCGTGGTGACGAACACCAACAAGACGAACCTGAACGCGAACAGCAACCTGAACAGCAACGCGAACGCGAATACGAACCTGAACGCGAACCTCAATGCCAATGCGAACATCAATGCGAGCGTGACGACGACCGGGACGCCGCTGCCGTCATCGACCGACAGTGACAGCGACGGATTCACGGACATCGAGGAGCAGGTGTACGCCACCAACGCGAACAATCCCGATACCGACGGCGACGGGTTCATCGACGGTATGCGTATGCTCGCGAACGGCTCGTACGAAGGGGAGGCATACAACGGCTACTGTCCGACTAAGATCGGGAGCGTGCGTCTCGATGACGCCGCCTGTGCCGCCGTCCGGACCTATACGAACACGACGTTCAACTATGCGCTGTGGGTGCCGAAGAACTGGCTCGTGCAGCCGACCGCGACCGACGAGAAGACCGTCATCATCACGCCGGACATCGCCACATCGGAGTTCTTCCAGATCTCCGTGCTCGATAACCCCTCGCAGCTCACGGCGAAGAACTACTACCTGAGCCTCAACCCGGGCGTCGACCCGACCGCGATCAAGGACGCGACGACCAACGGCCTCGACGGCGTCATGAGCCTCGACCAGAGCACGGTGTACCTGGTCAAAGGGACCAAGATCTACATCCTGACCTACAACACGGATTCCCTGACGAAGGTCAATTTCAGGTCGACGTTCTCCATCATGTACCGGAACTTCAGGCTCGTCGCTCCTTCCATGACGAATACGAACACGACCACCAGCACGCTCAATACGAGCCAGTGATGGGCGGATGCCTTCACGGTGCTTGGCATGTCGTGTGACGTAACTGCGATCGCCGCACTGCCGGTACCGCGCCGCAGGATTCTCCGGACCGCGCATTGTACGCTCCGCGGGCTCGGCTACGACCGGGTAAGGACCAGCGTCTCACTCGTGTTCGTCGGGGACGTCGCCATGCGCTCATTGAACCGACGGTACCGCCGCGCACAGGGAACGACCGATGTGCTCTCGTTCCCCGGCAGGGGCAGCATGCTCGGCGAGATCGTGATATCGGTGCCGCAGGCGAGGCGTCAGGCCCGTCGTTACGGCCATTCGCTCGCGAAGGAACTCGACGTGCTGATGGTCCACGGATTGCTCCACCTCGCCGGCCATACCCATGGCACTGCCGCCTCCCGAGCGGGCATGCAGCGCCTCGAACGGCGGTTGCTCGCGGGATATTCCCTCATCCATCGTTCAAGACGTATCGCATGAGATTTACTACCACGTTCTGCCACGCCCTGGACGGCCTCCGCTACAGCTTCCGCCACGAACGAAACTTTCGGATACATACCGTTGTAGCGGCTATCGCCCTTCTCCTCGCTTGGATGCTCCGAATCAGTTCGACGCAATGGCTCTTCATCATCACAGCGATCGCGTCCGTTCTCGCCCTTGAGATCGTCAACACGGTGTTCGAGCGGGTCGTGGACATGTTCCAGCCACGCGTGCACCACTACGCCGGCATCATCAAGGACCTGATGGCCGCCGCGGTCCTCGTCGCTGCCCTCTCGGCCCTCTTCGTCGGCACCCTCATCTTCGTTCCCTTACTCATCACTCGTTTATCCTAAGCTATGGCAAAAGAATCATTCATCACCGGACTCGACATAGGTTCGATGAACATCCGCGTCGCCGTCGGTCAGGTTCAGCCGAACTCATCCTCGGTGCATATCGTCGGAGCCGCGGAGCATGAGGCGCACGGCATCTCGCGAGGGTCGGTGACCAGCATCGAGGACGCCGTGAGCGCGATCTCGCAAACCCTCGAGACGGTCGAGCGGATGACGGGCATCCCGACGCACCACGCGTTCGTCGGCATCGGCGGGACGCACATCACTTCGCTCGAGAGCCACGGCGTGGTCGCCGTCTCGCGCGCGGACGGCGAGATCAAGGAGGACGACATCGATCGCGTCGTCGAAGCGGCGCAGACCGTCGCGACACCGCCGAACTACCAGATCCTCCACGTCATTCCGCGGACGTTCGCCGTGGACAACCAGCGCGGCATCAAGGATCCTATTGGCATGACCGGCATGCGACTTGAGGTTGATACGCAGATCATCCAAGGGCTTACGGGACAGATCAAGAGCGTCGAGAAGACGGTGTTCAGGACGGGGCTTTCGATCGATGATATCGTGCTCGGCGCAATGGCCGCGGCCGAATCCGCGCTTACGAAGCGCCAGAAGGAGCTTGGTGTCGCGCTCGTCAACATAGGAGGGTCGACGACGAGCGTCGTCGTGTTCGAGGAGGGGGATGTGCTCCACGTGAAGGTGCTGCCGGTCGGCGCCGGTCATCTTACGAACGACATCGCGATCGGGCTCCGGACGTCCATCGGACTCGCCGAACAGGTGAAGATACATGTCGGATCGGCGTTGCCCGAATCGATCGGCAAGCGCGAGGACGTGAACCTGGCGGAATTCGAAGGCGGCGAGGAGACCGTCGTTTCGCGCAAGCACGTCGCCGAGATCATCGAAGCCCGCCTCGAGGAGGTCTTCAAGCTGGTCGACAAGGAACTGCAGTCGATCGAACGTTCGGGCATGCTGCCTGCCGGGATCGTGCTGACCGGTGGCGGTGCGCAGCTGACCGGCATCCTCGACGTCGCGAAGAAGACGTTCAGACTGCCCGCTTCGATCGGACTTCCCCAGAACATCGTCACCGCCATCGACAAGGTGCACAGCCCGACCTTCACGACGGCGCTCGGCCTCGTCGCGTGGGGGGCGAGCATGGAGAACCGGAGCGGCCTGCTCGGCAGGGTTCCGGATTTCTCATCGGTAAAAGCCGTGACGGACCGTTTCAAGGGGGTGTTTAAGAACTTCATCAAATGAACGCAGCGCCGTGGGATGGGCGGTTAAGGGTCCTGCTGGTTCCTGGGTTAGTGGTCGCGCTCGTCGCCGTCACGGCAGCTGCGGTGTTCTGGGACCGAGGCAAGGGAACCCGCTGCGGCCCGACGGCATCGAACACGAACGAAGCGGCTTCGACCGACCGAACGCTTTCCTGGCCGACGTACTTCTATAACGCGTTCGATATGACCATACCGCTGCCCCCCGGCATGCGGGTCTGTGAGGACGGCGATAAGGGGTTTTTGGTGAGGAACGACGTGTGCGGATCGAGCACGAAGGCGTCGTTCACGGTACGCAGGAACGTCGCATGGGACGCCATGGATGCGACGGCGGCGTTCAACGACGCCTACGGACAGCAACTGAAGGAAGCAGGGCTCGAGACGATCGATGGTCGAGGTGTGCCGCTCGGCGGCAAGCCAGTGTCCGTTCACCGGTACGATTTTTCCGATACGTTCGCCGGGGCGATGGCAACGGAGTCGTTGAACTCCCGGCCTGCGTCGAAGAAGGTCGCCATCGATATCAACCGAGACGTGCCGCCGTACGCGAATGGGGTGCTGGACACGGACGGGACGGAGCTAAGCACGGACGAACTGACCAGGTTGTTCCTGCAGCACATCGTGCTCACCTCGGCGGCGGCCGGCAGACCCGCTGCCACGACGACATCCGAGTGGACGACGCTGAACGAAGCGGCCGCAGGTTTTTCGATCAGTTTTCCGACGGACAGCGCGGTGTACGAACCGACGATCCCTGCCGTTCTCGCGGTCACGTTCGGCGATCAAGCGCGTCTCGAGGTCAGGACCGGCACGACGGTCGACTCGACGCGCGGTTCGCTCGAAGGGTACCGGAAGCTCACCGAGAAGGGGATCGTCGTGAACGAAACGACGGTGATCGAGGAACGGTATGTCCCGAAGGACCTTCCGGGTTCATCGCAACGATTGCTGTTCGTCCCTTTCACGAGGGGCATAAGGACCGTCGGCGTGTCGTTCATCTACTCCGGTGATCCCGTCGAGGAAACGCGGTTCAAAACGATCCTCGGTACGTTCGCGTTTTCGGGTGCTTGATGCCCGATCCGGCGTTGAGCAGTAATTGTGTTCGTTGCATCAGAAAATGGCTAAAAGAAGCCGTTTTTTATCTGGTCATTTGCACGAACGTTGTTGGCCATGGGTGTTTTGACATGCGCTGCATGAACACTTACAATGATGGTATGCGTGGGCTATCCACAGCCCACCGTGTGAACAAGAAACGTTAACAGAAACCTCCAATGCCAACCGAAGTGAAACCCGAAATCGAGACGTTCGCAAAGATCAAGGTCGTTGGCGTCGGAGGCTCAGGGAATTCCGCGATCAACCGGATGATGCGCTCGAAGATCCGAGGCATCGAGTTCGTCGCGGTCAATACGGATGCGCAGGCGCTGCACCACAGTTCCGCGCCGCACAAGATCCACATCGGCAAGACGACCACGCGTGGTCTCGGCGCGGGCATGGACCCCGAGCTCGGGAAGAAGGCGGCGGAGGAGAACGCGGACGAGATCCATGACATGCTGAAGGGGAGCGACATGGTGTTCATCACGTGCGGACTCGGCGGCGGCACCGGCACCGGCGCCGCGCCGATCGTGGCGGAGATCGCGAAGGACGTCGGTGCGCTCACCGTCGCCGTGGTCACGAGGCCGTTCACCTTCGAGGGCGCACAGCGAAAGACCATCGCCGAGCAGGGGTACGTCGACCTTCGCGATAAGGTCGACACCATCATCACCATCCCGAACGACCGGCTGCTCCAGATCATCGATAAGAAGACGTCGCTGCTCGAGGCGTTCGATACCGTCGACGACGTCCTCCGTCAAGGGGTCCAAGGGATAGCAGAACTCATCACCGTGCCCGGGCTCATCAACGTCGACTTCGCGGACGTGAAGGCGATCATGGAGAACCAGGGATCGGCACTCATGGGCATCGGCCAGTCGAGCGGCGAGAACAGGGCGATCGACGCAGCGAAGGCCGCGATCGATTCACCGCTTTTGGAGCTGTCGATCGACGGTGCGCGCGGCATCCTCTTCACGGTCACCGGCGGCCCGAACCTCGGCATGCATGAGGTGAACGAGGCCGCACGGGTCATCACCAGCTCCGCCGATCAGAACGCGAAGATCATCTTCGGCGCTGTGGTCGACGAGGACCTGAAGGATGACATCAAGATAACCGTGATCGCCACAGGATTCGGCAAGGGGGAGGGAAGGGTCGTGCGCGCAAAACCGACGACTACGTTCGGATACCAGCAGGAAACCGCCGGATTCGTACCATCGGTACCCCAGCCGACGATGGCGCCGCCGGCACGTAACGTACCTCCTCCGCCGTCAATGACGCCGAAAATGCCCGAAAAGACGAAGGAAGAGGAGGATCTCGAGATCCCGACGTTCATCCGGAAGAAAATGATGTAGCGTCGAGGGCTGGGAGTTACCCACCGGTTACTCGAACGAGATATCCACAACACCGATGGTCTGCGCTCCGCCCCGGAAGGGGAGCGGGAACTCGATTGCTGCGGAAATGCTCAAGAAATCATCTGGTCCATGCCGGACGCGGAATATTGACCACTACTACATTTAGTAGTATACTGACCTTTAGAGGCACAAGATATTGTAGAGAGGCGCACCTGCACCGGCGGATATGGGCCGATTCCCTGCGGTCAGGCGATAAGAAACCCCACATCACCCCATGCGTTGTCCAGCGTGCCACAACATTGACACAAAAGTCACGGATTCCCGATTGGTGAACGAGGGGGTGGCGGTACGCCGCCGCCGGGAATGCGTCGAGTGCGGATTCCGTTTTTCATCATACGAGGAGGTGGAGATACTCAACCTCACGGTGGTGAAGCGGGACGGGCGCAGGGAGCCCTATTCGCGCGACAAGCTCGAAGCGGGTTTGAAACGCGCCTTCGAGAAGCGCCCGATCACCCACGATGCCTTCCGCCGCCTCGTCAACATCATCGAACGCGACATCCAGCTGAAAGGCCGGAACGAGATCACCTCGAAGCAGATCGGGGAGACCGTCATGAAGCGCCTGAAGAAGGCGGATCCCGTCGCGTACATCCGTTTCGCCTCTGTCTATAGGTCTTTCACGGACGCCGAGAGTTTCTGGGAGGAGCTCAAACTCTTCCCACGCGGACCACGTCGAGCTCTACGTGGCGGTCGGCGCCGAACGAACACTCCGCGGAAACACAACTAACAACCTACCATCCATCCGTATGAACGGCTCCGCCTCGTCACCCAAGTTCGTTGCATCCCAGGCCATCGATCAGGAATTGAGGACGATCATCACCGAGGCGTTGGTGGACGGACGGAAGCCCGGCGATGAGGCGCTGCTTTCGGACATGAGCGAGAACGCGATCACGGTGCTCGAACGGAGGTACCTGAAAAAGCAGGATGGCAAACCCGTCGAGAGGCCGGTCGATATGTTCCGCCGCGTCGCGAACAACATCGCGCAGGCGGACCTAAAGTACGGCGCGACCCCCGGAAGGATCGCGAAGACCGAGGAGGAATTCTTCCATCTGATGGCGTCGCGGGACTTCCTCCCGAATTCGCCATGCCTCATGAACGCCGGTCGCGACTTCCAGCAGCTTTCGGCGTGTTTCGTGCTGCCGGTCGAGGACTCGATCGAGGGCATCTTCGAGACGATCAAGCACCAGGCCATCATCCATCAGTCCGGTGGCGGTACCGGGTTCTCGTTCTCGAAGCTCCGCCCGAAGGGGAGCCTCGTGAAGACGACGCACGGCGTCGCCTCGGGTCCCGTGTCGTTCATGCGCATCTTCAACCTCGCGACGGAGATCGTGAAACAGGGCGGTACGCGCCGCGGTGCCAACATGGGTATCCTGCGCGTCGACCATCCGGACATCCTCCAGTTCATCAAGCTGAAGCAGGACATGAACGAGATGCGGAACTTCAACATCTCGGTATCGATCACGGAGAAGTTCATGCAGGCGCTCGCGAAGAAAGGGACCTACGAGCTCATCGACCCGCATACCGGGAAGCCCGTCGGCACGCAGGACGCGCAGCAGATCTGGGACCTCCTCGTGCACCATGCATGGCTCACCGGCGATCCCGGCGTGCTGTTCGTCGACCGAGCGAACGAGACCAACCCGGCGAAGCACATCGAGACGCTCGAGGCGACGAATCCCTGCGGCGAGCAGTGGCTCGCGGGGTATGACTCCTGCAACCTCGGTTCGATCAGCCTGAAGCGGTTCGTGAAGCGTACGAAGACCGGGAAGGCGACGGTCGACTGGCCGCGCCTGAAAAGGATCGTGACGCAATCGGCTCACTTCCTCGACAACGTGATCGACATGAACAAGTACCCGATCCAGCAGATCGCCGACAAGACCCTGTCGAACCGGCGTATCGGCCTCGGGGTCATGGGGTTCGCGGACTTCCTCATCGAGCTCGAGATCCCGTACAACTCGAAGGAAGGTCTGGCCATGGGGAAGAAGGTCATGAAGTTCGTGCAAGACGCCGTGTACGAGGCGTCGTCGGCGCTCGGCAAGGTCCGCGGAACCTTCCCGAACTACCCCGGCTCGGAGTTCGAACGGAAGGGGATCCCGATGCGCAACGTCGCGCGGACGACGATCGCCCCGACGGGTACGATCTCGATGATCGCCGACTGCAGCTCCGGCCTCGAGCCCCTCTTTGCCGTCGTCTTCACGAAGACCGTGATGGACGGCACGTCGCTCGTCTATGTCCACCCCGCGTTCGAGAAGATCGCGAAGCAGGAGGGATGGTACTCGAAGGAGCTCATGGAGAAGATCGCGTACGAAGGTTCGATCCGGAAGTTCAACGAGATCCCCGACAAGTGGAAGAAGGTGTTCGTGACCGCGTCGGACTGCTCGCCCGAGGACCACGTCCGCATGCAGGCCGCGTTCCAGGAGCACGTCGACAACGCCATCTCGAAGACCGTGAACTTCCCGCACGACGCGACCGAGGCTGACGTCCGCAAGGTGTACAACCTGGCGTACGAGCTCGGTTGCAAGGGGGTCACGATCTTCCGCGACGGGTGCCGCGACGAGCAGGTGCTGACGACCGGCAAGACCGTCCTGAACGGCCACACCGCGCCGCAGATCGCTCCGACGCCCGTGGTGGTCGCCCCGACCGGGGACGGACTCGCACCGCGCAGCCGCCCCGAGGTCCTGAAGGGTACGACCTATAAAGTGAACACGCCCTACGGCTCGCTCTACATCACCATCAACGACGACGAGCAGAACCGTCCCTTCGAGGTCTTTGCGACGATCGGCAAGAACGGCGGGTTCTTTGCGGCGCAGTCCGAGTCGATCTGCCGGCTCGTATCGCTTAGCTTACGCGCCGGCGTTTCGCCCGAGGAGATCGTCGACCAGATCAAGGGCATCCGCGGGCCGGACGTGTCGTGGCATGACGGCGGCCAGATCCTGTCGCTCCCCGACGCCATTGCGAAGATCCTCGAGAAGCACATCACGCGTGACCAGCAGAAGCTCGACCTGAAACTTGACGAGCCCGTGCAGGCGGTCGCAGCGGTCCCTGCGTCGGTCGTCACCAACGGGAACGGCAACAGCTACAAACGCAAGAGCTCCATCGCGAACACCGGCTACGCTCCGGCGTGCCCTGACTGCGGGACGATGTTGGCGATCGAAGAGGGGTGCATGAAGTGCCATGCGTGCGGATTCAGTAAGTGCGGGTAGTGCCGCATTTTGACTAGCTCGTGGAAATGATGGACAATAGGGAGCGAGGGAACATTTAACTAGGTAACCAAGGAAACGTCCTATGGCAGACTCACAAACCGGGCAGCCCCAGTCGAATCCGCCGCCGGCCGCGAGCGATCGGAACCTTATGGCTGCGCTCTCGTACGTCTGGATCTTGAGCATCGTCATGCTCTTCGTAAAGAAGGACGATGCGTACGTGAAGTTCCACGCGAAGCAGGGGCTCGTCCTGTTCCTCATCTCGATCGTCTCCTCGATGCTGTACGTATTTCCGTTCATCGGGTGGTTCCTCGGCTGGATCCTGTGGCTGGCCGTCGTGATCCTCATGCTCGTCGGCTTCATCCAGGCGATCCAGGGCAAGGAGTACAAGCTCCCGTTGGTCTACGCCTGGTCGCAGATGATCAAGGTCTAAAAAGGCATAGTCGCCTCGATTGTCAGTTTGAATGAGCGCGAGCGAAGCTCGCGCTCATGATAGAAACATGAAGCACAAGATACCAACGAGGTTGCGTACACTCAACCGTGGACTGACCATCGCCTACATCGGCAACGGCAAGGGCAAGACCACCGCGGCGGTCGGCGCGGCGGTGCGTGCGGCAGGGTATGGCTGGAAGGCGTTGTTCTTCCAGTTCTACAAGTCATTGAAATGGCCGTCAGGAGAACGGTTGGCGCTCAAGAAGCTCGGCGTCGAGGTCATGGTGCGCGGCGAGGGTTTCGTGAAGATACTCGGCGACAGGAAACCGTTGTCAGTCCACAAGAAGGCCGCGGTCAGGGCGCTCGCCGAAGCGAAGCGTCTGGTGTTCTCCGGGAAGTACCGTCTCGTGGTGCTCGACGAGCTCATCTCATGCCTTGAACAGAAACTGCTGACGGAACGTGCTGTAACGATGTTCCTAGATGCGCGCATGAATAATGCTCGCGCACGACAGGTCCACCTTATCCTCACGGGTCACCGCCGGTATCCGGCCATCCTGAAGCGGTGCGGCTTCGTGACCGAGATGAAGATGGTCAAACATCCCTATTACAAGGGCATCCTGGCGACCAAGGGCATTGACTTCTAGCTTCAGCTTTCCATCAGGATGTGCTATAGTGCGGGGTACTGAAAGGTCGGAGGTAACATAAGGAACAATACAAATGCTTTTACAAGATCCCCTCAAGAAGAAGCAGTCGATGTTCAGCTTCCTTTGGATGATCTTCTTCATGGCCTGTACGGTGTTCGTGTTCGCGTTCATGTACTGGGCGGTCTACAAGCAGTAGCGGCTTTTTCCAATTCGATGATAAGGGAATCCGGTGACGACCTCACCCTCCCTCTCCTGGGTACAGGAGAGGGCGCCAGTGGGGTTGAAGTCCGGAACGGTCCCGCCACGGTGTTTCCGTGCCGCAGCTTTAAGGAGATGTCTTCCCCGGAACTAAGTCCGGGGTCGACATGATCCTCGCTGCCGCTCGGATCAGTCCGACCCCTCCCCGACCGCCAAGCGCGTCGGGGGAAGACAAATCCTGCTGATATTTTGGCAGAGCCTTCGGGGAGAGGTGGCGCGATGCAGACACATGCTCCACTCGTTCCGAGGTGGGGCATTTCGTGCTCACCACGCTACCTAAGAGAAAGGAACACCATTATGAAACGCATCGTCATCATCATCGGGATAGTCGCCGTCGTTGGAGTTGGCACATGGTGGTTCGTATGGGGTGCGGACAACACGAACACCTCGAACGCGAACCAGAACGCGAACGCCGCGGTCATGACGCCGACCGTCACGTACCAGGGCGTCGACGGTACAAACGCGCTTGAACTTTTGAAGGCGACACATGCGGTCGTCGATGACAGCGGATTCGTCACGTCGATCGACGGGCAGGCGAACGCCGCACCGAAGTACTGGACGCTGTACATGAACGGGACCATGGCGTCTGTCGGCGCGAAGGACCTCGTGACGAAGTCGACCGATACCATCACCTGGAAACTCGAAGCATTCACCGAATGACCACCATGAAAAAGAATCTCATCTGGTTCGCCGTGTTCCTCATCATCGCCGCTGCGGCGACGCGCGTGCTGCGACACCTCGGGTTCATCGATCTCCCGCCGAACGTCGCGCCCGTAGCCGCGCTCGCGTTGTTCGGGGGCGTGTTCCTGCCGAAGCGGTATGCCGTCGCACTTCCGCTCGGCGTCATGCTCGTGTCGGACCTCCTGATCGGGTTCTACACGCCTGCGGTCATGCTGTCGGTCTACGCGAGCTTTTTGGCGAGCTCTCTGATAGGGTTTTGGGTCCGAAAGCGGCAGAACCTCGGGACGGTGGTATCGGGGACGCTCCTCGGTTCGGTCGTGTTCTTCCTGACGACCAATGCCGCCGTCTGGATGTTCGGGACCTGGTATCCGAAGACCCTCCAGGGGCTCATGGGCGCCTATCTTGCAGGGATCCCGTTCTTCCGTAATACTGTAC